>CAYUGQ010000005.1:41713-44373 GCA_964444305.1 uncultured Candidatus Sumerlaeota bacterium | reverse complement strand
AGTCCGCCGGCGGCGCCGGTGTTGGTGTAGATGTCGATGCCGCGGGTTACGTGGTTGAGTTCGACGCGGACTGGCGCGTAGCGATTTGGATCGTCTTCGCCGGGCTGGTCGAGGGCGTCGGTCAGGCCGACGGGGCCGTCGCGGCTGACGGGGTTATAGATATACCCGATATCTGTGCTGAAAGTGATTACCTGGCCGGGGAGGATTTCCCGGGGGTCGAACTGGACCGCATAAGCGCCATCGGTGATGGGGATGCTTGGTACGGTTGGATAATCGAAGAATTTTGGCTGTGGGTATCCGACCTGCTGCATGACGTGGTAGTTACCGAACTGCAGTTTGTCAGGGGCGGTGATGTAACCGGCGGGGTTGTTGAGGGTGGCTACACCGGAGAATGGGGTGAGGGCTGCCGGACCAAAGGTGAAGGTGTCGGGGATTTCGTTTCCGGTGAGGGTGAGTTCGTTCTGGATTTCCTGGGTGTCGATAAAGAACCGGGTGTTGCCTTCCTGGGTGTAGGTGCGAACGAGGAAGCGCAGGCCGACCTGGATTGGTTCGTCGGTGACGTTGCGGAGGTCGAGGCTGAGGCGGAGGTCATTGTGGGGACCGTCATTGAGATAGGTTGGTGCGCGGAAGCGTCCAAGTTCCCAGCGCTGGGTGGCCTCGACGGCATCGGCGACGTTAAAGAGGCCGGTGACGGTGTTATTGAAGTCGTCTTCCACCATGCTGACGGGGACGACGGATTCAGGATCGAGGTTAATGTAGTCGTTCACCTCGCCATTGCGGACGACACGGTAGGTGATATAGGATTCTGCGGGGGTTTGGACGGTGCGTTCCACGAGGGTGGAGGTGGTTCCGGCGAAATGGAGACCGAACTGACCCTGCTGATTATAGGTGGCAACGAGATAGTCATCCTGGATTTTGCCATCGTTGGGGATGTTTGGGTCGGGTGTTCCGACGGCGCCCGGAAGAAGGAAGGGCAGGGCTCCGCCATACCATTCGCCGGGGAATATGGAACTGAAGCCGAAAAGTAATTCGATGAGTCCGTAGCCATCATTTACCGCAAAGGGTTCGAGACGGACGGCGTAGTCGTTGGGGGGCAGGTTTGGCCCGTAGCCAATGTTGACGTTTTCGAAGGATGCGGGGAGTCCGGGGATGAAGTAGCGGTTATCATAGAAGGCGTTGGAATTTATACCGACGGGCAGGGCGAGTTCGGGGCTGCTGACGACGCTGGCGAAGAGACGGATGCGTTCTGGCATGCTGGTTTCTTCGTTAATGGCAAGCAGGTCATCGCCCATGATATAGCTGTCATCGGTGGGGCGTCCGACAAAGACGACCTGATTGAGGACTTCAAGGAGCTCGGGGCTCGGGTCTGGCACGCCGTCCATGGCTGCGCCATTGTAGAGGCGACCTTCGATGGCTCCGCGTCCGAGGCGATTGAAGTGGGATTTATAGGCCATTTTGAGGGCGAGCTTGTCGTCGAAGTCGAGTCGGCGGACATCCCAGGTGTCGGTGAATTGTGACAGGTAGGGAGTCATGGTGGGCATGAACATGTGGGCGTGTTCGAGTCCGGCGGCGTGACCCATTTCGTGAAGGAGGGTTCCCTGGATGTCGAGAGCTCCGTGATAATCTTCACGGCTCTGGCCTGCCGGGAGATCGCTGGGGCTCTGGGGAGGCTGATCCCAACTGACGAGGAGTTTGTTAAAGATGATATCGACGTCGAGGATGCTGCCGGCTTTGTATTTCGTGCGGGGGATCCGGACGTCGGTGAGGGCGCCGGTGGTGAGAATGTCTGTACCAAACAGCAGGGCCCATTCGGGTGCGACCTGCGGCTGGGTGAGATCGACATCTTCGGTGAGGAAGGTAATGGCTGCAACGGCGATAATGGCTCCATCTTCGTCAACGGGAAAGCCGTCTACGCCGAGGCCGTACTGGGGATCAAAATAGATCCCGTTAACGCCGTCCAAGTCGTTACCCTCGGGACCGGCTGGCCGGCTGAGGGTGGAGTACATGTCGGTGAAGGTCCAGGCGCTGGAGAATTCAAAGTCAGCGCCGACGTCGTTCCACGAGGTTGTTCCGCTGCCATTGTCTCCGTTGAGGATTTCATTGAGGGCGGCGTAGACTTGATTATCAGTAACGGGAAAGCCGCTGCGGCCGCCGAAGTTCATAAATGGCGGGATGATCGTGAGATCGCCAAAGCCGGCGTTGGGGCTGAAGCGATAGAGCGACATCATGGGAGGGCTGAGTTCGCTGGGCCATTTGATGCGCTTCATCTTGACCAGGTTGTCCGTGATGGTGTTTTGCCTTGGGCCTTCGTCTTCGTAAAGGAAGCGGATACTCTGAGCGGCGTTCAGGCCGGCACACAGGCTCATGGCTCCCAGGGCCAGCACGAGCCGGCGCTTTGTGTTGTTAAAATTTCCGCTAAAAACCTTTTTCATCATCCCACCTGTAAAAAAACGCATCATATAAGTCTGCCAACTACCTGTTTACCAGTCCTGAGCTGCCTGCTCACGCACCTGTTGTATGAACGAATCGTATTCCTGGACCGCGATACCGCTGTTGTCCTTAGCCCGCTGCTGGCGGAAAGTTTCTGCCATGCGTTTCCGCTCTTCGACGGTCAGATTTGTCTGATCTTCGATGGTTACTTCGAGCGGATCTTTATCGCG
>CAYUGQ010000005.1:0-41703 GCA_964444305.1 uncultured Candidatus Sumerlaeota bacterium | reverse complement strand
GAGATACGGCTGCAACTGTAGGCTCCCGAAGGATCGAGCGGCGCACGACGGGGAGTTTTCCCTGTTCTATGCCGTCGAGGATCTTCCGAGTGTCTTTTGATGTATTTGCGAGGCCGAAATCGGAGAGGTTAAACCTGGTTACGAGCTTTTCGCCGGACTCCTGATCGCGCACGACAGAGAAGCGTCCCTGGTTATAACCGACGACGCGGTAGCTGTCACGGAGATTGCCTTCGAGTTCGGGGTCAATGGCGCGCGTGACTGCCCGCTGTTTTGGCTGGGCCAAGAAGAGGACGACTTCTTCCCCCTTTGACATATAGGGAGTCCCGGTGACGTATTGAGTGACAGGCGGCGTTGTGAGGGAGCCACCGGGCAGGGTGATTGTGAAAGGTCTGCCGGGGGCCAGGTCGCCTGACCGGGTTTTGACGCTTTCGTTCACCTGGATGGTGTAGTTTGTCTCGATCCGCTGGCCGATTACGACAGCGTTCTCTTCGACGACTGTTCCTACGACGACTTCATCTGCCGACCGGGTGAGCTGTTGCATATCCAGAGGGGTGCCTGTTACGCGGAGTGCGGAGGCGCTCATGGGCAACGCAAAAATGGCTACCGCCACGGCAGCCGTCTCTATTAGTTTCCTGTACCTGTTCATAGAGGTCAATCCCTTACAACTCGCAATTAGTTTGTCTATATGTTAATTGTGGCATTTCTGGTATCATTTCATGGGGAAAATATGTTCCTGGGTGAGTCCGTCTGAGAAACGGTATACGTTGCCGACACTGAGGGTACCGTTAGACGGGTCGTAAAACTGGCGCATTGTATTGATTACGTTTGACGGCATACTGGGATAGCCGACTCGACCGTTGAGGCCACCGAAGTATTGATCAGGACCGACGGAGAAGAGTGCGAAGCCCTGCAGAGACACGGGACGGCCAGGGTTGAGGTTGCGGCGAAAGGCGCGCACCTGGTCTGGATCGAAATAGTCGAGGGCCATGGAGGCTCCTTCGAGGCCGTCATTCATCATGGCACGCATGGGGGTGTTAAAAACGTCTTCAGGTATCGAGTTTAAATAGCTAATAGGGGTGGTGAGCTGGCGCAGACCGACTTTTGCATCGAAATCTGCTGGGTCGTAAATTTTTGTGTTACCGTCGGGGGCGTAGCGTTTTGCTCCGTCGCTGTTCCAGTTGTCGTTTCGGACGGGGGGCTTGTTGTGATCAATGCGATAAAGTTCTACGCCGGTCTGCATAGAACGCATGTCCGCAATGACACGGGAAACCTTCGCCCGGGTTTGCGCTTCCAGGAAATTGGGCACAGCAATTGCGGCCAGAATGGCTATGATTGCGACCACAATCAGCAACTCTATTAGGGTAAATGCTCGCATGTGATTGTTCACTAAGGTGGATGTCCTGCCGGTCTTGCGGTTCCGCGTCAAGGAAAAGCTGACAGACATCCTATTTCTCCCCCAAATTTTCGACATCACTGCCCAGCCCCCTGTGGTGGCGCGTTGGTACGTTCGTTTGCTCCATGCCATAGTATAGGTTATAGGATAGTATCCGGCACTGATTATTTCCGTTTATTAAGGGAAAATGATGGGGTGAGGGGTGGATCACTGAGGCTGATACGGGGTAACGTCCACCCGTTTAGGGGTGGCGGAGAGCCACTGGTAGCTCATGAGTTGTTCGGCAATGTCATTACGAACGGCGAAGCAGAATTCGTTGGCACCGTTGCTCCAGCCGGGATTGGCGGGGTCAATCCAGATTTCGCGGTATGCCATGTAACGCCAGAATTTGCGCCATTCGGTTTTCATGTCTTGGTACCGGCGGGTCATGGCGAAGTTATCCTGGCGGGCTTCTTTCTGAGTGAAGATCAGGTAGAGGTCTGTCATTGCGCGGAGATCGAGGCGGGCGGGTTCCCACCACTCCCGGACTTTCATGCGGCGGATGGTATAGTTTTCCACGATGTTTGGAGTGGCCGCGTGGTGCCAGTCGACCATGACTATAGGGCGGGTCGTGTTATCGGCGGTTTCGCCGTAGGGGGGCATTATGTTAGTGTAATCCCTGAGATACCAATGCAATGGCCAGCCCATCTCGCCGTTCATGTAGATGGGGATCTGGTGGCCGAAGTTGGTTTTATGGCTGATTTCCTCGATGAGTTCGACGGCGGTATGCAGGTCGGGGGATGTGTGGTTGTAAACCAGGCGTTCGGCGGGACTCCATGGGTGGACGAAATTCAAGAGGTGATTGGTTCGCACCTGATACAAAGCGCCACTAATGGCGATGATCAGGAATGCGATTATCCAGGGGCGACGCTTGCGTAAAGCCGGGGCGCAGGTGGCCGGAGTTAATGAGTTGTCAGTGACCGGGCGACGGAGGCGTCTCCAAATCCAGACGAGCTGGGCTGTGGCCAGAAGGGCGAAGGGTGCGGCGGAATGGATGGTGAGCCAGGGCACTTTTTCTCCGGCGTAGCTATAGGCGAAGAGGCTGGTAACGGCCCAGTAGGTGAGGAAGGACTCGACGCGGCGGCCTTGAAGGAACAGGAGGGGGGCGATGACGAGCAAAAGCTGGGCGAAGACGAGGACCTGGAAGAGGTGGAAGTGCTCTTCGAGGTGGAATTTCTGGTCCATCATTTCCCAGTCGATGGGGGGCATGATTTTGATGATAATGGCGAGGATAATATGGGCCGCGATTAGGCTGGCGAGGAGCAACCATCGGCGTTGTGCTGACAAGATGGCCCGAATCCAGCCAGTGAAAACCAGGGTCAGGGCGGGCAGTTCATAGAGAAAGAGAATGGGGAGATAATAGTGGAAGGGACCTTTGATGCGGTGGAGCTTATGCTGGTCCCACCAGTAATCCCAGGTGTTTTTGTAGATTTGAACTGGAGTGAGAGCGCGCTCGGGCCCGGCGAAGTCGCGGGCGGTGTGATCGAAACTGGCGGTTCGGGTGTGGGTGAAAAAGGTGGTAAAGAGGGTGGTGTAGGCAATGACGCCGACGGCGATGGCGGCGAGAATATGCCAGCGGTTTCGCCAGAGGGCGTGGGTGATCCAAGTGATGATCCCGTAGCGGCCGCGGGGGAAATGGTAACTTTGTATGGCGATGAAAGCGGCGGCATAGGCCATGGTCAGGCCGATAATACTGATGATGACAAGGGCGGCGTTTTGGCTGAGGGTAATGCCGAGTTTGCTTGTGATGAGCTGGAGCGGGGCCCAGAGGGGAATGGTTTCCATGAGCATGCGCCAATAAAGCCAGCCGATAAGGATGGCGGCGCTAAAGGCGGCGGGAATGGCGAGGAGAGCGATTTTGCCGAGGTTTGGTTTTCGGTGAAATCGCCGACTGCTGCCTGATGCTGGATGATTAACTTCGTTTTCGAGCCACTTGGGCCATTGGCGGAGCTGACCGTTTTTCGGGGAGCGCCAGATGAAGTTGTCGACCAGAATCATGGTGGTGAGGTAGCCAAGACAGGCGGCGAAGAAGAAGATGGAGCTTTCCATCATGCAGAACATGAGGGTGGCGGCCATGACGGATCCCCAGGCATAAAGGGGGCGTCCGGTGTGGAGAAGGCGCAGGGTGCATAGGGCGCACCAGATTGTTGCGGTAAGGTAAGGGACGTCGTTGCGGAGAAAGCGGGCGTAATAGGTTATCGAGGGGGAAAGGGCAATGAGAGCGGTGACGCCGATGAGGGCGGCTGCTCCCCCACCGAGATAGCGTCGCCAGTGCCAGGCGACGGGGAACATGAGGAGTCCACCGATGAGATTAGGCAGGCGCATGGTCCATTGATCGTCTCCGAAGAGGAGGAAGAAAAATGCGCTGACGAACTGGAGAACTGGACCGTGGAGAATGGGCTGGTAATCATAGCCGCGGCCCATGAACAGCCAGTAACCATAGTAGGCGAAGAGGCTTTCGTCATGGTGCATGACTTTGTCGGCGATGTTCCATGCGCGGGAGCCTAGTATGTAAAGGAGAAGAAGACAAAACAGGGCTGCAGGGCTGAAGAACAGTTTTTTTAACTGCTGGGCGAAGGTGTCAAGGATGAGGGGTGCGGCGGGGAGGGGTTCGTCCTGTGGGACATGGGCTGCCGCTTCGTGATTCAACATCTCGCCGATGGTGGCTTTGTGGGACTGCTTGTCTGTCTCTTCATTCATATCCGCCAAATGCAACGGCCTTTCAAAACTTCAATCGCAACTCTAAAAATACTATGTAGGCGGTGGGTTCTACAGGAAAATGACGATGATGGGTGCGGCGAGATTGAGGGCGAGATGAAGTCCGATGGCCCAGGGGGTGCCGAGCCAGATGCGTAATCCGCCGAGAATGCCGCCCCAGAGGGTCATTTGAAGGATTTTGGGCCAGGCGGGATCGGTGTGGCCGGCGTGGCCGAGGGCGAAGATGGCGGTGGTGACGATGAGGGGAACGGCGTAAAAATAACGGCGGGAAATGGCGAGTCGGGGCAGGAGGTAATGGCGAAAGACGAGTTCTTCGATCCAGGGTGCGTTGATCATGAGCCAGACCGCGTAGATGGCGAGGGCGTTCAGGTTTTCTGACTGGCGGCTGATTGTCTGGATAGTTTCGCCGGGCTCGGCGTCTCCCTGGCGAAAGAGAAGGAAGGAAATGGCGGCTGTGAGGTGTCCGGCGATAATGACTAAGAGAAGGTGGCGGGAGCGGGGTTGTTGTCGGGGCCAGTCGAGACGGGTTTGTTCTATGGAGCCGGCGGTCCAGAGAAAGGGTACGAAAAGGGCACAGAAAAGAAAATAGGTTCCAATGCCGGCGGCGGGTTTCATCCAGTCGATGGAATAACACAGGATAAGGAAGATGGCCTGAAGCAGTACGAGGAGGGAGCCGATGACGAGACCTTGTTTGAGGTGGTGTGGGAGAGCGGGATGGCCAGGAAATTCGACGGGACGATTAAAGCTGATGAGGGTTTGGAGGATTGCGCCGCCGCAGGCTGCGACGACTGTAGCGAAGAAAAGGATGTTTCCGCCACGGATGAGCCATTCGTTCAATGGGGCAGCCTGATGTCTGATTTTCTTTGGATGTTGCGGGCGGTTTTCACTGCGGCTTCTCCCCTGCCTATGTGTTCATCGAATGGTTTGATCTAATTTTTTGGGTTCTGGTGGTAGTTAAGTTTTGTGATGGAGCTAGTAAAGAACATAAATGATGGAACGAGGCTGGACCTGGGGCGGGATGTGGCACCGGGGAGCCGGATTCTGGTGGCCATGAGTGGCGGGGTGGATAGTGCGCTGACGGCGGTGCTGTTGAGCCGGGCGGGTTATGAGTGTGTGGGTATTAATATGCGCACTTATCATCCGACGGCGGAGGATGTGCAGACGGGGCGGAAGTTTCAGACTTGTTGTTCGCCGGAGGATGCGGGGGATGCCCGGGCGGTTTCTCTGACGGAGGATTTTCCGTTTTATGTGCTGGACCTGGAAAAGCAGTTTCATGAGGCGGTGGTGGAGCCGTTTATTAATGATTACCTGCAGGGTCGCACGCCGAACCCGTGTGTGTTGTGTAACAACCATCTGAAGCTGGGTCTTTTGATTGATAAGGCGCGGCTGTATGGGTGTGATTATGTGGCGACGGGGCATTATGCGCGGGTGATGGAGAATCGGGAGACGGGGCGGATGGAGATGCACCGGGCGGCGGATCGGGGGAAGGATCAGACGTATTACCTGTTTGGGTTGCGGCAAGACCAGTTGGAGAAGTTTATGTGTCCGCTGGCGGGGATGACGAAGGCGGAGGTGCGGGAGCTGGCGCGGGAGTTTAATATTTCGGTGGCAGAGAAGCCGGACAGCATGGAGATTTGTTTTGTGCCGGGGAATGACTACCGGAAGTTTTTGCAGAAGCGGGTGGCGGAGGGGGCGATCAAGGCAGGGAAGATCGTGACGACGGACGGGCGGGAGCTTGGTAATCATGAGGGGATTGCTTTTTATACGGTGGGCCAGCGCAAGGGGCTTGGGATCAGCAGCGCGCTGCCTATGTATGTGATCGATATTCTGCCGGAGGAAAACCTGGTGGTGGTGGGACCGGCAGAGCAAACGACGAGCGGTGGTCTGATGGCGTCGCGGATGAACTGGGTTGCTGTTGAGGAGCCGCAGGTTGCGATTCGGGCTGCGGCGCAGATTCGGTACCGTCATGCTCCGGCAGCTTGTGAGATTCAGCCGAGGGGTGAGGGGCGGTTTGAAGTGATCTTTGATGAGCCTCAGCGCAGTATTACTCCGGGCCAGGCGGTGGTGTTTTATGATGGCGAACGGGTGCTTGGTGGCGGTTGGATTGATAAGCGGATTTAGGGGCTAGGCGGGAGAGCCGGCCAATTTGGCCGCGGCAGTTTGTTTAAGCTGCGGATTGTCGTCAGGCGGTTTTTTCGGCCTGCACTTTGATGTGATTCAGGACTCGCAGGTGGATTTTCTGGATGACCCAGTTGCTCCACTGTTTCCAGTAGAGGGTGGGCCACATGCCGTTGGTGTACCAGGTGGTGCCCTGCATGAGAGTTTTTCCGCCGGGGATGGGAGTGAGGCGGAACTCGCCGCGGTGGCTGATGAATAGCATGTCGTCGAGGTGAGGCGGATGGATGGTGTTGGCGAAAATTGTGAGTTCTTCCATGGGGGCGGGTTGGGCTGTTACGTCGAAGGCGAGGTGGGTCGGGGGATTCCATACGGCTATGGGTTCGACGAAGGGGCCGGTGGAGAATTCGCAGTGGCGGATCGCGCCGATGCCTTCGCCTTCAATGGTGGCGCGGATGGGGTAGGCTATGCCGGTGCGAAAAAGGGGCTCTGTGGGGGGATCAAGATCGGGAAAGACGACGACGTTATCCCACACGAGTTCCGGTGGGGCATCGACGATGATTTCTGTGGTGACGGCATGGAGGGGGAGGTTTGGGGTGATTTTGCTTTCCAGGGTCAGCAGGCCGGGGGTGAGGACCCAGACGGCTATGGCGCTGTAGCTGGCGATTTCTTTGCCGGGATAAACAAGATAGCCGAGGTACGCTCCAAAGCACAGGGCAGGGATGACCAGGGGGAGGGACATGATGAGACAGATAAGGCCGTCGATCTGGAAAACCAGTATGCCGCAACCGGTGATCAGGCCGGAATAAAGGGCTGTTCCCATTGCCGTGCGCAGGCGGATGGTGTTATTATGTCGGCCGAGAATTGTAGCTACAAAACCCTGGGCTACGGGAATGCCAACAAAAAGTCCCCACCCGTAGGTGTCAATGAAAACGATAGCGAAGGCTCCCATGAGCAGGCCGAAAATGGAAGCGATCAGGGCAGAGAGAGTCTGACTTTTGTGGTGTGACTGTGGGAGTTTTGACGGCGCGATCGGATCTTGCTCAGGCGCGGATGGCAGTGTGGATATGATGAGGAAAAAGATCAGGTTAAAGAGCGGCAAAAAAAACAGCAGTGACAGGGCAAGGGGGAGCCTGGTGTCACGGAGGCGGCCGAGGGTGAGAAGAATGCCAAAAACCATGAACGGCGCGGACAATAAGACGAGTATGAGATAAAAGGGCCACTCATGGGGAGGCACCGACCAAATGTTATAATAGCGGCTGGGCTCCAGGTAGTTGGCCAGGTGCCAGGTGCGATTAAAGGAGAAAGCCACGAGGCTGTCCAAAGCGAACTTCAGAGTGAACGCGAGAATGCCACTAAGGAGGTACTCAATGCGACCTATTCGAAAGTGGGGTGAGGCTAATCGCTGAAGGCCCTTGCGTTTGGGCGGGGCCGCACCGGGTTCTTCGGTATCCATTACAGTTTGTCCATGCCTGCGGCGTCGGCGATGGTGACGACTTTTCGGCGGATGCGTCCCATGAGAGGGAGGTTTGCCATCTGGATTCCCATGGTTATGAGTTCGAGGGTGCCTTCCAGGAGAGCGCGGGTGCGTTTCTGACGGGTGGAATTATCGTGGAGCCAAAAAAGGATAATGCCCATCTGGTATAACCAGAGTAGCTTAGGCATGTGGGTGCGGAGGTCTTTTGGTATGGAGGTGGATGCGCCCTGGACGGCCAGCTCGAACCAGGAAATGGCGGTCCGGCGCACATCGCGCGTCTCCGGGGCAAATGGTGACAAAGGGTTTCGGGGATCGACGGTGGTGCGAAAGAGAACTATTAAGAATTCGCGGTGGGGAGTAAATTTTTCCAGCCACAAATCGGGGACGGCTTGTATGCGAGATTTCAGGCTTCTCAAACGGGCGAGGCGGGCGGGCAGTTCTTGCGCAATTTGCTCGCAGGTTTCTTCGTAGAACGCCATGACGAGTTCGGGTTTTGATCGAAAGTAGTAGTAAGCTGCGCCGGTGGCGAGGCCGGCCTCATCGGCGATGTCCCGCATGGTGGTTTCGTCGTATCCATGCTTATCGAACAGGCGGAGTGCTGCCTCCAGAATTCGGGCGCGGGTTGCTTCCGATTTAGTGGGTGCCGGTACGGGCTTGTCTGCTTTCATTGCCAAAAGACCTCTCTGTTTTGATCATGTTCAAAACGAAGAATGGCTATGGCAGACGGTTTCTGTCAAGGGCTTTGTTGAACGGGTTCAAAAGTGGTGGGCGTCGGGTTATATATTTACTCTGCTGCTGAGCGAGGAAGTTGATCTGGCCAAGATTTCACCATTGCGTTTTACTGTATCAAGATTCTAGAATTGGGCCTTAAAATTAGAAGCGACAGGCACAGGGGTTTCATGGATAGACTAAGCTTTACAATGAAGCAGATCGTGATGACGATCCTGGTATTACTGATTGTCATTCTGGCAGGGAAGCTGGGGCCGGGAGTTTCAATTCTCCTGGGGCTGTTTGCGCTGGTTTACCTGCTGAGGAGACGCCCTTAATAGACGCTCCAATCGCGTACTGAGGACGGGGTGGTGTTTACGCTGTTTTTTGCGCCGGGGGTGCCTCGGAGGTTGGTTGAGACTCGCCAGTTGCTGCCGTCTGTGTTATCGAGAGACGGGTGGAGGAGTTCGATGGTGTGGCCATTGCTGTTGGGGAGGTTGCTGGCTTCGCCGGGCCAGGGCCAGCCGGTTCGACGATAGGGCACTTCGTCTATGGCCGGGGGTGGGGCCCATCCGTTTCTGGGCAGAGAGTTTATATGCTGGAGGCGGACGAGGAGGTTTGAATTATTGGAGTTGGTCATGACGCTGGTGCCGGAGGGCCAGCCAGCGTCTATGAGGACGGCATCGTTGGGAAACGAGGGGTTGCGGGTTTCGAACAACGTCTTAATGCCGGCGACAACGAGATAGCCATTGGCGGGAATGATGGTACCTTCCGGGAATTGCGCTGGAACATGATCTTTCCGGACGCTGTAATAGAAATGGCTAACGTCGAGGGCGCGCGGTGTGGTGTTGACGATTTCGAACCATTCGCTGTTGGTGCCGTTGTCGGTCCCCTGGGGGTCGTAATCCACTTCATTTATCACGAGATCACCGGGTATGGCGGGGTGATCATTTACGCGGAAGATTTCGCGGCTGGAAGGGGCATTTGACGGCCACGTGACCATGTGAGTTCCGGCTGCGGCCTGGATGTGATATTGAATCAGGGTGTCGTTTGGGACGGTGCCAAGATTTGCTTGAAGGGTATGATTATTGAGGCGGGTCATCAGCACAGTCCGGTTTGCTGTGCCGACGGTGGCATGGACATAAGCAGCGACATAGATGTCATCGGCTTTGATTGTAGCGGTTATTAGTATGGGGTCCGCGCTAGACGGGAATTCCAGGTTACGCGATACACCCATAATGGCCAATCCGGAGGATTCCAGAGAGCTGTTGGGCTTTCCCGGTGTGCCGTGACTTGCTGTGGACAGACTCCAATTGGCGGGATTGGCGACGTCCAGTGTGGGGTGATTAAGTTCAATGGACGGACCGCCGCTGGTGTTATGGGGCCAGGGAGCTGTGGCGCTGTATGGAACGTGCTGGAAGGGTTCGCTGCGCAGGTAGTTCCACTGATAGTCATTGACGTGGATCAGGCTGGGGGAATCAGCATCATTGTTGAGAGCGTAGGCGCCTCCGATATCGACAATGACGACGGTGGGATCGGCGGCAAGGGCAGGGTAACTTGATATAAACAGATTGTAATCCCACACGAGGAGAAGGTAGCCGTTTGGGGGGATAATAGTGCCTTCCGGAATCAGAAAGTCTTCCGGTGAAGCGACGGTGTCGGCAGCCCAGTAATGGCTGACGTTAATGGGAGCATTGCGGCGGTTATAAATTTCAACCCATTCGGCGCGGGTGGAGTTGTCGCCACCGGCAGGGTTATACATGATCTCATTTATGACGAGGTCTGTGGCGTCGGTGCGCTTGTCTTCGACGGTGTAGGAATAATAGGGAATGGCGGCGCTGGGGAAAGGAAGGCGGCTGGTTGTGTCGGTGTTACTTCCTTCAAAAAAGTATCTCACGCGGGTGCCTTCTGGATGAGAGGGCACGGTGACTTCCCAGCGGTTACTACCTGTGAGGGTCATGGGGGTGGGGGTGAAGGCAGAGTTGTTAATGGCAAGATGTAGAGTTACGGAATCTGCGCCGGTAATGTGGGCAGAGATGGTGACGTTGTCGGCGGATTTGGGATCTTTCACGCTGCGCTGAACATCCGTAATAAAAACCCCGTGGACGGGGGTTGGATAAGGT
Organism: uncultured Candidatus Sumerlaeota bacterium; assembly: GCA_964444305.1. Classification (GTDB taxonomy): domain Bacteria; phylum Sumerlaeota; class Sumerlaeia; order Sumerlaeales; family Sumerlaeaceae; genus JAKFFN01. Next base: position 31,130 of record CAYUGQ010000005.1, on the reverse strand, counting down.
GCGGCCGAGTCAGCGGGCGGGTCTTCGGTATCCCAGTCGGGATCAACAGCGATACCCAGATAATTTAATACGGTCGGGAAAAAGAGGGACTGAAACGTTTTGGTGTTGTTAATAATTCCGCCACTGAAGCCCAGGCCGTTGAAAATACCAAAGATGTGGCGGTCGTCATCTGACTGACTGCCGTGGGCTTTATTGAGACCGCCGCCATGATCGGTTGTCACAATCACCAGCCATTTTTCGGCGGCGTATTGAGGACGATTGCGCAGGGCATTCAGGATGTCGCCAATATGATTATCGACAGTTTCGAGGGTGCTCATGTATTGGGGAATTGTCTTGCCGTAGCCGTGGGCATGACCGGCTCCATCCGGAGTGAGAAAGTGGACGAAGAGGGCGTCGGGGTTTTGATTTTGCAATACAGATACGACGCGTTGCGTGACGCGGACATCTCCAACGCCGCTATTTTTTTCCGCACTGGTGGGAGTGTAGACAAGATTGGCCACACCGTCTCCACTGCGAAGCAAAACATTATTGGGGGTGGTGGCGTGGCCGACGGAGCCGAGCCATGCGTTTGGATAAATCGCGCGGATGTGACGGTAGAAGTGCGGGTAGAGGTGGAACCGGCCATCGAGATACCAGTCGGAATCGTTGTCGTAGCGTCCGTTTTTATTGTGAAAGGTGCCGGTCAGGATTGAGGCCCAGCCGGGGCCTGTGAGGGTGGGTTGCACGGATGGGGTTTGCAGGGGTCCGCCCGCTTCCATGTTCCAGTAGGATACGCCGGTGTTGGCGAGGCTGGCAATGTTAGGGGCGCGGTTTTGATTAATGAGGGTTTGAAGGGCGTCGCGTTGTGCTCCGTCGATGCCGAGGATGAGGACGCGTCGACCGTCAAAATCATTGGAGATGCCGGGCCCGGCAGCGGCGGCGACTGCGGCCGAAAATATGATAGTAAAAACTGCGGAAAGAACAACGAACATGCGCGCATGACGCTTACTGATAACGGTCATGAAAAACCCCACCAAACTACTTTATTAATTAGTCTGGCTTAGATTGCTGCACAATATTTACTCAGAATCAGATGGTTTTTGGGACGGACAGTCTCACAGGCTGGGCCGGGGTCTAAAATAAACGAAGCCTGATACAATAGCGCAAATCAGGTTCATGCTAAGATTTCGCCATCAAAGGTCTTTCATCGCCATGTCGCTTCTGTGCTTTATGGCGGTGAACTTTATTATGGAAGGCCTGACGATCTATGGGCCGTCTCTGGCGGAATTTTCCCGGTCGCTGGCAGCGATTATTGATGAGAAAGCCGGCCGTGGAAGTGACGCGGTGGACTCATGTTGTTCTGCCCTTCCACCTGTGAAAAAGTCGACGTGCGGATGTTCGTGCTGTGGTGATTTCTGCCCTATGGGTGATGCCTGCCAGTGTGATGAAAATGGGCAAGGGGCCAAACACCACGAGGGCCTGTTTTTCCGGATGCCCAGTTGTCATCCCTTTGGCCCGCCGGGGACTGCGACGTATCTGCCGATGTCTATGCAGGTGGTGGCGCTGCCGATGGAGACCATTCGGCCGGTGATCACGTTACATTTTGTAGCTTTTGTTTATCCAGATGAGATTCTTCATGTGGACCATTTCGCGTCCCCTCCTGTGCCTCCGCCGGAGTCTGTCATCGCTGCATCTGCGTAGCGTTTTGATTACAGACTTTTAAAATTACAGGAGATTGTTGATGTTTCACGCCTTTCATGGGGCGGGGACGCGGGTTTCTGCTGGACTAATGGTGATTGCGACTGCCTGCCTGGCGGTGCCTGCTTTTGCCCATGTCCACTGGACTCGCGTTAACGCGGTCGATGAAGCGACCGTAGCCCTTTATCACTTTGAGAATGTTACTGAGCAGGAAGCCCCGGCGGAAAGCCCTCTGCCGGCAGGGTTGGCCCTGATTCCTTCTTCGGCTCTTCAGCCCATTGCTGCGCTGGAAGATACGGCCGGTGCCATCTTTGGAACGCATTCCGTCCGGCTGGGCACGCAGACATTGCTCAGCACGCTGTCGGCACCGGATCTGGACGGAGACCTGACGATTGAGTTCTGGTTTAAATGGCTGCCGACCATGACGTCATCCACGGTGGAAATTGGATTGCGGTCGGGGGCACGGATTCATGTTTCGCGGGATGTTTTGCATCCGGGGAATGACCGGTTTGGAGTTGCCGGTACGCATGGATCATTTGTGGATGCTCCAGGCTTTACGAACTGGATAGATGTCGGCGAGGAGGAGGCGTCGCTTAATGAATGGCGTCACCTGGGGGTGACGATTCACTCGGCGGGCCTGGAGTATAATACTGCGCTGGGGCATGATGTTTATAGGGCCGGGAGTGTTGCGCGGCTTTATCTCAATGGTCATGCGGTGGGGCTTTACCCTTATGCCATCGATGTTGCCGGCTTTCAGGTGCATGATGCTTCGCGAATCGCAATTACGATGCGGGGCGACGGCGTGGCCGTTGATGAGTTTGCGGTGTGGCGAAAGGACTGGTCGGAGAATGGAAGCGTAGACAATCCGTTCTCTGACGGGCGTGGCGAGCAGGCTGACGTGGCTGAGTGGTCGTTGTATTAATGAGCAGAATCTTGAAGGTCCGGTGCCAGTGGCGCCGGGCCTTTACCCTTATCGAACTGCTGATCGTGGTGGCCATCATTGCCATATTGGCGGCTATTGCGGTGCCTAATTTCATGCTGGCAACCACGCGGGCGCGGGTGTCTCGGGCGATGGCTGATCAGCGGTCAGTTGCTACGGCGCTGGAAATGTATGCGGGAGATTTTAACGGGCGGTATCCGGAATATGGAAATCCGCGAGACCGTGCGCTGTTCGCCGGAGAGCCTATTGTGTTTGTTCCGACCCGGCTGTCTACGCCGGTGTCTTATATGAATGTGCTGCCGCTGGACATTTTTCCCGGGCGGCGTACAGGTGTGGATGAGAGTGAGCGGAACACTTATTTTTACATGCATGATTACCGCACGGTTTACCTGGGAAAAACTCAGCCGGCGGGGCATGTGCAGGAGCATTTTCGGCGGCTGACGGGGGATCGCCGTGGGGTGAAATGGACATTGTGGAGTTATGGTCCGGACCTGCGGGATGATCATGGGATTATCCTATATGATCCATCAAACGGTACGATGTCCAAGGGTGACCTGATGCGGTTTGGCCCATGATATTTTCATTACAGGATCTGCCGGCTGGCGTGCGATCACGCAGAACAAGGGGCAGCGGTGGCAGGTATTTCGTGAAGTATGGATAAACAGATGATTCAGCGAGCAGGGTGGAGCTTTTTGGCGGCGGTGGTGCTTGCCGGGTTGCCTGTGGTACAGCGGCTTTTTTTGCTGCCGATTTATATTTCGACTGATCATCAGCATGGGCTTTCGCTGGTCAATCGAGTGTGTGCACTGTTGCTGTTGCCGGGGAAAGCTGTTGTTTATGTGGTGTCTCCGCCGACGGGGCATTACTTTGAGCTGCCGGGTTTGCTGGCGGCATCGTTTATCAATTTTTTGATTTACGGGGTTACGTTGTTTGCTCTGATGACGATGGTGGGACGCTGGATGGAGGGGCGTGGTCGAAGCGTGGCAGGAGGATTATCCAGTTCTGTTAATGAGCTTCCTGCGTCGCCTGAACGGCGGGCTTTTTTGCGTCAGGCGACAGGGGCGAGTGCGGGTTTGATCCTTGTGGGGAGCGGGAGTTATCCGGTGCTTGTGCGGCCCGGCTGGCTGACAGTGCGGCGGGTTCGGGTTCCAATTGAAAACTTGCCGGTATCATTTGACGGGTTTCGGATTGTCCAGTTGACGGACCTGCATCATGATGAATGGATTTCCATCGAGCACGTGCGGGATGCGGTGGATCTGGCGAATAGTTTGAAGCCGGACCTGGTGGCTTTGACGGGGGATTATATTACGTCGCGGGGGGAGCTGATCGGGCAGACTGCGGCGGAGCTGTCGAGGCTTCGTGGCCGTGTGGGAACGGTCGGTGTGCTGGGCAATCATGACTGGTGGGCGGATGTGGACAAAACACGGCAGGCCTTTGCGGAGGCTGGCATTTCCATGATTGATAACTCGCGGGTGTTCGTTAATGCGGAGGGGAGTCTGAGAGATGCGCCGGAGGCGGGCGGAATCTGCATTGCGGGGGTTGGTGATCTTTGGGAGGATAAGGTGGAGCCGGAGAAGGCGTTGCAGAACGTTCCTGACGATATGGTCCGGATTCTTTTAAGCCATAATCCGGATGTGGCGGAAGACAAGGCTATTGCCAGCGGGGCGGCAAGGGTGGACCTGATGTTGAGCGGACATACCCATGGCGGACAGGTGCGGCTGCCGTTTTTTGGTACTCCGGTTGTGCCGTCAGGTTATGGTCAGAAGTATGCTTACGGATTGGTGGAAGGACCGGGGTGTCGGGTTAATATTTCATCGGGTGTGGGGATGGGCTTACTGCCTGTGCGGGTTGGGGTGCCGCCGGAAATTTGTGTAATTGAACTGGTTCAAAAGGAAAGCGCGGGCGCATGAAGCCGTTTGTTAGAACATTGCTGACGGGCTGGGTGCGGCAGCTTGGAGAAGCGGGAGCTCAGAATCCTATGGACCGGCCATGGACGACTGGAATCTTTAAGGAGCCAATTGAGGGGGAGATCTGGCTGAGCAGTACAGGACTTTCCGGTGATGAGATCGCTGATATCAAGAACCATGGTGGGCCGGAGAAGGCGGTTTTCGCTTATGCGACGGAGCACTATGCGTACTGGCAGAGCTTGCCGGGCCTGGAGGGGATGTCGGTGGGGGCTCATGGGGAGAATTTGGCGATGGAAAATGCGACGGAGACGGATGTCTGTGTTGGCGATGTTTATCAGTTTTGTAATGCATTGATCCAGATATCGCAGCCGCGCCAGCCTTGTTGGAAACCGGCACGGCGGTTTCGCGTGAAGGATCTGGCGTTACAGATTCAGGAGACCGGGCGCACGGGTTGGTATTTCCGGGTGCTGCGGGAAGGAACAGTCATGGCGGGGAGCAGTCTGGAATTGATGGAGCGGCCGGCGCCGCAATGGTCGGTCGCGAGGTGTAATGAGGTGATGCATAAGCAAACCACGAATCGTGAACTGACAGCGGAATTGGCGTCTTTGCCTTTCCTGGCGATTAACTGGAGGACGACACTGGAGAAACGTCTGGCAGGCGTTGTGTCGTCTATTGATAGTCGGGTTTTTGGTCCGAACAAGAACGATTAGCTGGCGCTAATAAACAGGCCATTGATCCACTTCAGATGGTGGGGGCGGGGCCTGGACAGTCAGTTGGGACAGGGACACAAATCCCCAGCCTTGTGTTTGGTCATCTAACACGACGATGCCGAGGGAGGATGTGTCGTATGCCGTGGTGGACCAGGTCCAGGGGATTGTGGGTGAATTTGAATTTACGCCGGTGGCCCGTCGGACGATGCGGCCGTAGTCACCTGCCCGGAGGCGGGACGATATGTAACTGATGTTTCCTGCAGCAGGAAGACCGGTGAAGTTTTCGAGAAGGAAAGCTTCAGCGTGTCCGCCGTGGATTTGGAATGATACGCTTTGGGTTCCTGCCGGCAGATTTTGCCAGAGCCAGCCGCGGTTGGCGTCGCCTTCTGCTGCCGTGAATGTGGTAATGTGGGGAATGCCGTCACGGGGAAAATCGTCGGCCACATTGGCGGGATAGCGTTGCCAGCGGTCATTTTCCAGCACTTGCTCCAAGGCCGGAGGAAAGGGCGGGGCCGGGGATGTGCCTACAACGGATTTCATGATCACCACCTGGTAAGGGTTCCAGGTGGACATGGTGTAATAAAGCTCGCATCGTTCGGCGGTGCCGGTGGTGAAACGGGAGATGAGGTACGGAGCATACTCGCCACCATATTCACCCTCTCGGTCGGGATCTGACATGAGATCAACCTTATTGGCGTCCCAGCTTATGTGCATGTAGTCTCCGTAAGCATGAGAGGGGTTCAGGATCACCTGTGCTGATGACCACGGACCGAGCAGATCGGGGGCGGTACGCATGACAATTCCCCGGGGGCTTGCTGAGTTATAAAGCATCACCCAACTGGATAGTTGCTCTACGTAGCCGCAGGAAAATTCCCCGACCTGGTTATGGAAAAACAGGCGGGCGCTGTCGCTGGCATTTGGGCTCCAAAGGGGAACATTGGCGAAGGTTCGACCCGCGAAATATTCCCAGGCGGCCTTTTGCGGAAAGTCTTCTTCGCGGATACGGGCCAAAGTGGGACTGCTTGCCCGGTAGGCACCGGAGCCAAACATATAAATATAGCCGTCATGGCGTTCGAGCCAGACGTTTACGAAAACCGGGTTAAGGGCGTTTCCGTTATCCAGTTGGTAAAGGGTCTCCCAGGTAGCGCCGTCGTCGTGGCTTACGATCATATAGGACCGGCGCATAATGGTGTCGTCGAGTCCGGGCTGGGTAAATACCGCATAAAGTGAGTCATCAACGGAGATGCCGTGACTGGGGACGCCGTACTCCGCGAGAAACAATCCGGGTGGATTAATGGGCTGCCATTTCCCGTCGGAGGCCAGGGGAACATCCATCACGACATTCCATGGATCGGTAGATCTGGATATTCCGAATGTATCCAGAAGTCCACCGCGCCCGCCCCAGGTGTCACCGAAAAGAAACAGGAGATCGCCTTTGTGCTCCACGATGCTGCCGAGGTCGGTGGCCCAGAAGTCGGCCCGGGTATCGGTCTGGCTCAGGGTGGGCACGCCCCACGGTCTGTCCCAGTCGCCGGTTAACTGACTGACTTTTCGTGTGGTCCCCGGATGGTAATGGATTTCCGGCTGTGCCGCGAGGTGCATTGTACCAAAAATTACCAAAGCAGCCAAGCCTGACCGCGCCAATGTGATGCGTCCCATGATTTATCCCCAACGACCTGCTGCCCAAGGCCTGATTTCCCTGCGCGCGCCTGCGCAGGTTCAAGGATAAAGCGAGATATTAACAGCCGCTGTCAAGACAAGGATTACTGGCTGAGGCCGCTGCCGCCGATGCCGCGCATACGAAGCTTCAGATCGTTTGCGCTGTCGGCGAACTTCAAAGCGTCTTCCTCAGAAATGCGGCCGGATTTCATCAGGTCCAGCAGGTGCATGTCGAATGTCTGCATTCCCTCGCGGCTGCCTTTCATCATGGTGGCCTTTAGCTCCTGCACGGCTCCCTGCGATACGAGATCCTGTACGCGGGGAGTATTGAGCATAATTTCGACAGCCGCCACGCGCCCGCCGTCAGGTGTGGGGATCAGCCGCTGACAAATGATAGCACGAAGGTTCATGGCTATCTGCATCAGAACCTGCCGTTCCTGCTCAACGGGGAAAAGGTTCACCAGGCGCTCTATGGTCTGGTTGGCGCTGTTGGTGTGAAGGGTTGCCAGCACCAGATGGCCTGTATCGCTGGCGTGAATGGCAAAGCGGGCCGTTTCCGCGTCCCGAATTTCGCCGATGAGAATAACCTTGGGAGCTTGTCGCAAGGCGCTTTTCAGGGCTTCGTCAAAAGTGGCGGTATCGATACCTACCTCTCGCTGGCTAATGATGCAATTTTTATGATCATGGACAAATTCGACTGGGTCTTCGATGGTGACGATGTGGCCGGTGGAGTTTCGATTGCGATAATCAATCATGGCGGCCAGGGTGGTGCTTTTTCCGCTTCCGGTGGCTCCTGTTACGAGAACGATTCCCCGTTCGTTCATGACGACTTCGTTTAGCACTTCGGGGAGTCCAAGCTGGCCAACAGACAGAATGTTGGGGCGGATCAGGCGAGCCACCAGGGCGAGGGTGCTGCGCTGGTGATAAAGGTTGATGCGGTATCGCCACTCCCCCACTTTGTAGGCGATATTAATTTCCAGCTTATCCATCAGTTCATTCCACTGAGATTCATTGACTGGCTGACGGCACAGGGCGGTCATATCGTGTGTGGTCAGCGGCTGATCGCCGACCTGCTTCAGCACGCCTTCCACTAAAATGCTGGGTATGGCATCAACGGCCAGGTAGAGGTCACTCCCCTCTTCCTCGGCCAGCCTCCGCAAAAGGACATCCAGGTCGTAATGGGCCATTTATTTCTTCTTCCCGTAAATCTGCATCCAGTCTTCATCCTGGCTTGATGCGCTGTCAGAGGCGGGCTGCGAGCGGGACAATGGAGGAGGACTGGTGTTCTGTTGGTGATGGGTTGCAGCGGGGGGCGCAGAGCTCGTTCCGGTTAATCCCGGCGAAACCCCTGCTCCGGCACCGACGCGGCCGAAGGTCGGTTCTTCCTGATTATCGGCGAAGAGGAATTTATTGTTGGCGCGCTCCAGGGCAGCCTCTTTCGTAATGAGGTTTTCCATGACGAACTGCTTCAGCATCTGATCGAGACTTTGCATACCGAACTTTTGGCTGACCTGGATGATGCTGGGCAACTGGTGGGTTTTGGCTTCGCGAATAAGACTGCGGACGGCCACCGTGCCGGTCATGACTTCCATGGCGCAGACGCGGCCTCGGCCATCGATGCGTGGTATCAGGGTCTGACATATCACCGCCTGCAGGCTTTCCGACAGCATGATCCTCACCTGCTCTTGCTGAGTGGGAGGGAAGACGTCAATGAGGCGATCAATGGTCTTCGGGGCACTAGAGGTGTGCAGAGTGGCGAAAACCAGGTGGCCCGTTTCTGCGGCGGTCATGGCGAGACTAATGGTTTCGAGGTCGCGCAACTCGCCAACCAGGATGACGTCTGGATCTTCGCGAAGGGCACTACGAAGGGCGTTGGCAAAACTGTGAGTGTGCGGCCCAACCTCGCGCTGGTTTACCAGGCATCGTTTATGTTGATGGACGAATTCGACGGGATCCTCAATAGTGAGGATATGCTGCTCGCGAGTGGAATTAATGTAATCAATCATGGCTGCGAGGGTGGTGCTTTTTCCGCTGCCGGTGGGGCCAGTCACCAGGACGAGTCCCCGGGGCAGCTTGCAGAGTTCTTTGAGCACGGGCGGCATTTTCAGCTCATCCAGCGTCATGATTTTTGTCGGGATCACACGGAAAACCGCACCGTTCCCCCGGCGGTTCTGATAGACGTTTGCGCGGAAGCGAACTTCATCGCCGAACTCCAGGGCGAAATCGAGTTCGAGGTCTCGCTCCAGTTTCTTCTTCTGATCGTCGGTGAGGAGACCGTAAATTAAATCGTGGATCGTATCGCGATCGAGCTCAGGAAGAGGCATGGGAACTATGCGCCCATGGATGCGCTGGGCAGGCGGGCTTCCTACTGTCAGGTGAAGGTCAGACGCCCCTTTGTCCCGGGTGTCGAGAAGCAGATCGGCTAGATCGAGCGGCATCAGGCGTGTCCTCCCGTGATGAAGTTGGTGATGTTTGTGTGCCGGAAATGCGGCCAGTTGATGAAGCTGGCCAGATCATCGGGGGGAAGTCCCGGGTTAGTCAGAATCACCAAAGACAAAGAAGAATCGGCGCTGGCCCGGAGCCGCAGGAGGTCGGTCTTGGAAGGGAGGTAATCGAAAATTACACACTGCGCCCCGTGGGCCTGGGTGGCAGCAACGACATCTGTTAAAGGCCCGGGGTAGGCAGGGATATCGTCGGCAGTTGCCAGCCAGTTGCCGGAGAGAAAAATGGCATGGCGATCGTTCTCAAGTCCGCGAAGGACTTTTAAAGCTGATACAAAGAGGTCGCCGCCGTGGGTTTCCACAACGATGGCCTCGCCGGGTTTCACGAGAAGGTTGGGGTTAGGGTCATGCTCGACTGTGTCATTGCACTGAACTGCCTGGATGCGCAAAGTGCCCGGGCCTTCGGTGACCGGGATCATGATGTTAAAACTGTAAGCGTCGCCACCGAGATTGCCTCGACACTGCAGACGCCATGCGTGATGGCCTGAGAAGGAAAGCGCCCGACATTCCTTCAGAATCAGGCTGGCGACATTGGAAAACCCGGCAGTGTCCCACCTCTCAATTTCATCAACCGCGCCGTTCTGTGATACGCGCTGAAGGACCAAAATGTTATCTGCCTGGCGCAAACGAACCTCTGCCGGGGCAGCCTGAGCGGCTAGGAACCACAGCCACTCTACGAACTTTGGGCTGTCCGGGAGAACTTTTGACTCTGCCGGCAAGGGATGAAGCTCTATGACGCGGGCCATGCCTGCGTCCTTGGTTTGTTCGCCAGTATCCGGCGGCAATATGGCATCCAGACAGCGGCGAATCTGGGATTCACCGGCGAGCTGTGGCACAATTTTCAATTCGGGACGGACGGCAGACATAGCATCAAGACCTGCCTGGTCATGCGGGTCGGCCACGACTATGACCAGATCTTCGCCAAGCTCAATCAGCGGCAGCATGTGGTGGCGGCGCAAAAGGTCGGGGTCAAATTGAGCCACAAGGCGGCGGTCTACCATGGAAGGATGCAGTTCCATGGGACGCTGGCCATATTGCTCTGCAATAGTATAAGAAAGAGCGTCCGTTCCGATATACCCCATCTGAACCAGGGCCTCGCCGAGACGGATTCCTCGCTCCCTGGCATAGTCCAGCGCCTCGGTCACCTGCTCTTCCCGAAGAGCACCTTTTTCCACCAGCATCTCGCCGAGAGCTTTATTTTCTACGCGATCCAAATAGGTATTGGCCATTAAGCAGCCTTTCTCAAAGTCTGGTCATAGGATCAAATAAAAGGCACTAAAATGAGCGAGCATAATACTACACAGAGGTTGCCTGAACATCACACCAGCCCGACCCCTGTGTCGAGCACAAATATAGCAAAAGTGTGGCCGTTTGCTCGAGGATGAAAATATCTGTTGCATAATGGATAAATGTCCTGACTATTTAGGAGCATTAGAGAGTTCACCCGATCAACGCCCTTAGGCAGAGGTAAAGCATGAACAGCGACGAAATTATTAAGAAGATTCAGGCTAAACTGGCGGAACAAAATGATGTCATCCGCGAGCAGCAAATCCAGATTCATGAGCAACAGCAACGCATTGAAGAACTGGAAGAGCAGGTGCAGAGCATGAGCAACGCCGACGAAGAACGTCAGGCGGTGCTTAGCAGACTTGCAGAGCTGGTTGATTAGTTAAAGAATTTTCCCACCTTGAATTACAGCCGGATCATTCCGGCTTCTTTTTTTGGGAACAGGTTTTTTAATGGCGGGACCGGGTGCGGACTACTCGCTTTTTTTTACCGCGATCTGATGTTTCTCGCGATAGCTTTTCTCGAACTCGTCATAGAGATCCATCCAGACCAGTCGGCCATTGCCGTCGTGTTTCTCCAGCAAAGGGCCCAGGTGTGACCGGCCAAATTTCCGGGCCAGAGCATCGGCATCAGGGTTTACAATAATACCGGCACCAAAACCCAGTCGATTGTGAGTGGTGACGATGAGGCCACAGCCGTTCCAGCGGGTAATGATTCGTAATAGCCGAAGCACCCCAGGCACCAGCCGCTCCGCTCCGTCAAAGGCGATGACGTCGGCTCTTTTCAAAACATCCAGAAGCCAACCAGTTGGCGGCAGGCGACACAGATTTGAGGTGTGCCAGCGCACTACCCGCAAATTTCGGTCAGACAAAACACGGCTTATATCAGTCAGCATGGTGGATTTGCCGGCCCCGTGAGGGCCGATCAATTCTCCGCGCCACCCCGCCTGCTCCAGCCGGCTTATGACGCTTTCCAGGCTTTGCCCCTCCGGGAAAATATATCCCCCATCTGCTGGAGAAAACATGTGACTTGAAAAAGGGTTGTGGGGTGCGCCGGTATCCATCAGGCTTTGTGGGAGAGGTCTATCGGTATCATGCCGAAACCGCCGGCGGGCGAATTTCGATGGGCAATTGCATCTCTTGCCGGCTCAGCCAGCCTTTTTTGACCTTGAGACCAATATACCACTCGATTTTGATCAACGACCCATGATAGGTATAGGGGTGATGAGGCACCTGGAATTCGAAATCCCGAACGAAAACAGAGGGAAGCTCAGAGCCTTTGTCACTCAGTTTCATCTGTGCGCCGATTCCCATGTCACGATCTCCGATACCGCTCGTGCGCCAGAACAGCACAAGCTCAACGCGTTCGGCTTTCCAGGGGCCAGTTGGTGATGAAATTGTAATGCGGCCGGTCAGTTGGCTGCCCGGTTTATATACGGTCTGGTTATTGGGCAGTTCGATATTTAACGTAAGATCAGACACCGGGCTTACCCTCCTCCGCCAGGATCTCCGGGGTTGCAACCCGCACACGGAAAAGCTGTTCGGTGTCGGGTCGTTTCGGAATGACCATCTGAACCCGGATAATCCAGTTGATCTCATTATGCTTCGCCTCAAACGTAGGCATGGCGTCGGGGGGAACGATGACAGTTTGGTGGGTGAGCGTTTTTCCTTCACGGGATTGCAGGTTGGTCAGTTCACACATAGACACATTGCGGACGATCTCTTGCCGGGTCACGGTATCAGTGCCCTGACTGTAGGTAGCTCGTTCTTCACAAACAAAATCGACAGTGCATTTATCAATAACAAACTTGCCCGGCTGGCAGACAATAACTTCCAGGGGTTCCCCGGGGAACGCGATTTCAGAATTAACATCAACCGTTGTTTGACCCGTCATAATCAACCGCAAAAAGCTTCTAACAGGCCAGATGAGAATGAGGGCGTTTACGGCCACCAGAAATATACCAGCGACAATTGATGGTTCTTTTTGTGGGTCGGGATTGTTTAAATTGGCAAAGATAATAAAACCCGTCACGATCGTCCAGACCATGGCAAAAAAGAAACCCGCAATGAAGCTTTTGCGTACGGACTGAAAGGGAGTGAGACGATAAAAGCCCGGGGGTGCGCCGCCTGATGTTCTAACTTTCGATTCTGGCTTAGACATAGCTGATCCCATGGAGAGTGCCGGGCGATATTGCAAGAAAAATGCCCGGGAGTCCAGAATGCTTTCGACAGAGACGGTACGGAATTACCGGATGTGAGTGTAGCCCTTGGGGGATTTTTGTGACCACATGATGTTGCCTATGCTTATGGTGCCATTGGATGGGTCGTAAGGCACCCAGCGAAGCGAGTCAGGCAAATCGCTCACACCGGGAAAACCACGGTGTTGCGCCCCGCCCTCTGCCCAACCGGGATCGACTCCGTCTGGTCCCACAGCAAAAAGAAGAAAATCACCGTACTCAACTTTGAACCCGGCCAGAACTGTAGGATTAGGCCCCAGACCTCCACTTTTATATGCTTGATACTTTGTGCCGTAGATGGAGTCAGCCAGCCAATATTTGTAGTTATCGTACTGCCAGTAGGGGTCACCCTGGGGGCTTTTGTTAAACGGATCCGGGAACACGCAGGTGTTTAGGTAGGCCACCGGGGTGGTCAGATTCTTGGAAATTCGATTGTGGTTATACTCAGTGGGAGTTGGATAGCCATTCGCCCCGCCTTTATGAAAATAACCGTCGAAGGGATAGATGTTATGGTCCACGCGGTACATTTCAAAACCGGTGGTGGCGGTGCGGAAATCTGCCATGTTTCTTGCCACTTTAGCGCGTGTCTGCGCCTCGAGGAAATTGGGAACGGCGATGGCAGCAAGTATCGCGATAATTGCGACAACAATCAGCAGTTCGATTAATGTAAACCCTGCTCTGCTAGACTTCATTTTTATATCCTCCTGATCTTTTTTATGGTAGGATGGACGTGGAATTGTGTCTACTTGCATTAAGTATAGAATAGAGCCACGGATAAAAATCAAGCATAAAATAAACCTTATATTATTGCCGGAACCGCTGGCGGAGGGGCGACTGCGGTAAGTGCTGCCATTGAAACCATTCCATGAAGCCTGCACATTTCGGGGATGGTAAGCCGGGCGACGACTGTTTTGCTGACGCACTTTCATGGACAGCTCTTGCCACCCGTGTCTTTATGACACACAACTGCTAACGGGCCTTCGACCGCCGAGATTCTAATCACTGATTACACTGGACTTACAAGCCATTCCCAAACAGGCATTCACTTTGCATTTAAGATGCAGCAACAAATCATCTCTTATGGAGGCAGTGAACCTATGCCGGTTCGTCCATTGCACGACCGGGTTCTGGTTAAGCGCGCCGATGAGGCAGAGCAGACCAGCAGCTCGGGCATTATTATCCCTGATACCGCTAAGGAAAAGCCACAGCGCGGTACAGTTATCGCCGTCGGCGAAGGCAAAAAAGACGATGACGGAGACCGCATTACTCCGGACGTCAAAGTCGGCGACGTAGTCCTTTTCGGAAAGTATGCCGGCACCGAGGTTAAGATCGACGGTGAAGAATACCTCATCATGCATGAGACCGATATTCTCGGTATCATCACCTCTTAAAGCCTGAAGCTTTAACAAAAGACCCCGGCCGACAACCCTGTCGGCCTCTTACCAAATATAAACTCATCCTCAATACCATGAGGACCTGGAGGAACAATTACTGATGGCTGCAAAGCAGATAAAGTACAGTGAAGACGCCCGCACAGCGATTCTTAAGGGCGTGGACAAGCTGGCTGAAGCGGTGAAAACCACCCTCGGCCCCAAGGGACGCAACGTCGTACTGGACAAGAAGTTCGGCGCTCCCACGATTACCAAGGACGGCGTAACCGTCGCCAAGGAAATCGAACTGGAAGATCCTTTTGAAAACATGGGTGCCCAGATGGTTCGCGAAGTCGCAAGCAAGACCAGCGACGTCGCAGGTGACGGCACCACGACGGCTACCGTTCTGGCCCAGGCGATCTATCGTGAAGGCGTGAAGAACGTAACCGCTGGCGCTAACCCCATGAGCATTAAGCGTGGTATCGACAAAGCGGTTGTCGCCGCCGTTGCTGCTATTAAAGAGCAGGCCACCCCAACCCGTGATCATAAGAAAATCGCTCAGGTTGCGACCATCTCTGCAAACAGCGACTCTGAAATCGGTGAGCTGATTGCCGAAGCTATGGACAAAGTTGGAAAAGACGGTGTCATCACCGTTGAAGAGAACAAGTCCATCGATACCGACCTGGAAGTTGTGGAAGGTATGCAGTTCGACAAGGGCTATCTGTCTCCGTACTTCGTGACGGATACCGACAAGATGGTTGCCGAAGTGAAGGACGCTTATGTTCTGATCTATGACAAGAAAATCAGCACCATGAAAGACCTGCTTCCAGTTTTGGAAAAGGTTGTTCAGCAGGGTCGTCCGCTGGTCATCATCTCTGAAGATGTTGACGGCGAAGCCTTGGCCACCCTGGTGGTCAACAAGCTGCGTGGCACCCTGCAGGTAGCTGCTGTCAAGGCTCCTGGCTTTGGTGATCGCCGCAAGGCTATGCTGGAAGACATCGCCATCCTGACCGGTGGTCGGGTGATCAGCGAAGAAATCGGCATCAAGCTGGAAAGCGCCACGCTGGAAGATCTTGGCCAGGCCAAAACCATCCACATTGAAAAAGAAAACACGACGATCATTGAAGGCAGTGGCCAGAAGAGCGACATCGAAGGCCGCATCGGTCAGATTCGTCGTCAGATCGAAGACAGCAGCAGCGATTATGATCGCGAGAAGCTGCAGGAGCGCCTTGCAAAGCTCGCCGGCGGCGTAGCTGTGATCAAGGTTGGCGCCAGCACTGAAGTGGAAATGAAGGAAAAGAAAGCCCGCGTGGAAGACGCCCTTCATGCTACCCGTGCTGCTGTGGAAGAAGGCATCGTCCCTGGCGGCGGTGTTGTATTCCTGAAGGCGATCTCCGCCGTGGTTAAGGCCGCTGAAGAACTGGATGGCGACGAAAAGCAGGGTGCCCTGATCATCTCCCGCGCCCTGGAAGCTCCGGCCCGTTCCATCGCTGCCAACGCCGGTCTGGAAGGTTCCATCGTTGTTGAGAAGGTGAAGGAAAACAGTGGCGTGAGCTACGGCTTTAACGCTGCCACGGAAGAGTACACAGACCTGCTGGAAGCTGGCGTCATTGACCCGGCCAAGGTAAGCCGTAGCGCTCTTCAGAACGCAGCCAGCGTAAGCGGTCTGCTCCTCACCACGGAATGCCTCATCACTGAGATTCCAAAAGAAGAGCCTGCTGCACCCGCCATGCCTCCCGGCGGCGGAATGTACTAAGCCTTAAAAAATTAAATGGCCGATCGGTAGGGCATTTAACTTCGCCCGCAGAGAGCTTTCTCTGCGGGCATTTTCTTTATTTTAGGAGTGTCTGCTTTAGATAATAATCGATGGCTGGTCGTGGAGACTAATTTCCGCAGAGTTATATGCCCGGCGGATGCCTTTGGCTAGCAATCCACTCAGGCGCTGACGGGCACGGCCTGGCGAAGGGTGTCGCTCAGGAGTTCGCGGAAACCTTCCTGGTCGTCCATCTGCACCGTCTGAGTCAGCATGTAGATAGGAGGCGCGTCAGGCAATTTCATATCCAGCAGTTTCACAGCATCTTTCGCAGTGGTGATGATGGCTTCGGCCTTATTCTCCACGGCATCGTCCAGCAGGTGGGCGATCTCGCGGTAGTCGTAAGACTGATGATCGTCAAACGGTCGCTCCAGAACTTCACAGCCAAGACCGCGCAGGGTGTCGAAAAATGTTTCCGGCCGGGCGATTCCGGCAAAGGCCAGCACGCGCAGACCAGGCAAATCACCAAGGTCCAGTTCTTCCACAAAATCCACATCGGCGGCGCCGATACGGACCAGACCTTCTGGCAAAAACCGTGTTGCGAACTGCGGAACCCAAGGAGCTATTTTTGAAACCTTGGCGCGATTTTTCCGGTAAAAATCGTTCTTGGGGGCGAGGGCATCCTGGTTGGGAACCTTCGTATGGACCACGCAAGTGGCTCGGCGCAGAGCGCTGAGGGGCTCGCGGCGGGTTCCAAAGGGAAGCATCCGGGTGTTTGCGAGGTCAACAGTGGCGTCCACCAGGACGATATCGCAATCGCGGTGGAGTTTCAGATGCTGAAATCCGTCATCCAGAATGATGGAGTCACAAAGGCCGGCGCTGGTAAGTTCATCGCACGCCCGGGCGCGATCTGCACAAACGGCAACGGCCACCCCGCGCAGCATATTTGCCAACAGGACCGGCTCATCGCCTCCCTCCCCGGGGGTCGCATAAATTTCACGGCCGTCACTGACCAGCACAAACTGGTCGGGCGGGGTTTCTCGTTTGTAACCACGACTGACAATTCCCGGCCAAAGCCCCCATGCGGGCATCATTCGGGCAAGGAATTCCACCATGGGTGTTTTTCCCGTCCCACCGACAGAAAGATTTCCGACACAAACGACGGGAACCGAAGCTTTGCGTACGGGGACCAGCCCGGCCGCGTATAGCTTGCGACGGGCTTCCACCACGCCGCCGTAAAGTCCCGACGCGAGGCTGCGGATCAAAGCTTCACCTGCTTTACAGATGAGCTACCAACCTGGATTAATTTATCAGCAATCGACACGATGAACTGTTTCTCCATGCAATTCTGGCTACATAATTCGCGCATCACAACAAAATCAATTACGAAATGCCTACGCAAGAGAAATTTGATTTTAGTCGAGCACAAATATAGCAAGAATGGGTCCGAAAAACATATTGCGACGTCTTGCTTGACTCCGCAATGAATCAGTAAGCACCTTTCCTGTAAAAACCCCCAGCGCTGGGGAGTAGCCAAGTGGCAAGGCACGGGTCTTTGGATCCCGCATTCGAAGGTTCGAATCCTTCCTCCCCAGCCAGTTTTTTCATTTTTCAAACCAGCGCACCCCTTGACTCTTCAGGGCATTTCGGCTTTTACAATCTGCACTTTTCCTTGCGAAAGCCTTTAGCGTTTGCCCATCACATTAACCATGTCAAACGCCGCGCCGGTCTCCAGATTCTCCATGTCTCTTGATCTCCAAAACCCTCGCAATGTCTTGCTGGTGGCCTGGCTGATCTTCTTGTCAGCCTTAACGTGGCGGGCTGCGGGTATTGGGGACTACCCGGCTCCCCATGCAACCAATGACGAGTTTCACTATCTCTGGGGCGGTCTTAATTTCTGGGAAAACGGCGAAGTTATGACCTGGTCTGGCCTGGCCGGAAGCAAGCGGATAGGCATGGGAATTTATGGAGAGACCGGTTTCGTGATGGTGTCCCCGGCGTTTGATCACCCCCCGCTGTTTACCCTGCTGGCCGGGGCCGCTGCAAAGTTGACGTCACCAGAGCGCCTGGTGCAGCAGGCTGCCGATGGGCGGTTGATGGTATTGTGGGATGTGGATTTGGCGCGGGCACGGTGGATGATGTTGCCGGTTTTTGCCGCAGCGTTTTGGCTTTTGTTTATTGTAACACGGCAGGCCTTTGGCGGACCTGCGGCTTTGCTGACGGCATTGATCTATGGTTTTATGAGCCATTCTGCCGCCCATGGACGATTGATCCTTGCGGACAACCTCTCCGTGGTATGGTTGCTGGCCTCTGTATGGGCGGTGCAATCCTGGACCCTGACTAAAATCAGCCGGCGAACAATGGCCATCACCGTGATATTAACAACGGCTGCGGCCTTGCTGACGAAAGTCCCGGCGGTCTGCCAGGTGCCGGTGCTGATTGGGTTAATGATTCATGAGCGGCGCTTCCGCGAAATTGGTTTTGTGCTGGCAGGCCTAGTACTGGGAGCGGCTGTTTACCTGGGCTGGGCGGTGTGGTTTGGCTTTGATAACTTTGTGGCGGTGATGCAGGCTCAGGCGGTTCGATTTCGGGGGTTTAACGCCTTCCAGCTCATCAGCGGGGCACCGCGTCTGGTTGATCAGATTGATCTGAACGGCATTTTGCTGGCGGGATGGTTTTGCGCCTTAATCCAGGTGATGCAGCCACGGGTGTCGCCGGTCATGATGGTACTGCCCATTTACACGCTGGCATTTACGTTTTTTGCGGGGGATGCTTTGTTTGGGTGGTACAGTGTTCCGATGCATCCCTTGCTGGCCCTGGCCGTTGCCGTGACTACCATGCAAGTCTTTCGCCGCCCCCGTATGGCATCAGTGCTGGGCTGGATGCTTCTCTTTTTGCCGTGGTGTATCCAGGGTCTTTATATTGGCCGGCTTGAGCTGCGCGATTCTTTCCGGTTCGGTTATATGATTGCCGTGGCCGGGACAGTTTTCCTTTTCGCTCTGCCGCGCCCCCAGATGATTCGGGTAGCACGCCTCAGCATGATCACCATACTGGCGCTGGTGCTGGTGCGGGAGATTTATGAGGTCAGCTTCAAACGAGAAGATCGCCCATCGGATCATGGGCGCTATTTCTAATGTTCAGCCCGGAATGAACAAATTGTATTCTGGCCAATAATTAACCATGGTAAACAAATGAGCATAGTTCAGGAAAAAGAATGTACTCTCTCCAGCCCCGTCGTGGCTGCCATCGAGCAGTTGCAGCGGCTTTCAGATCTTTTCGTCCAGCGGCGTGAGCAGCTTGCGCGGGCGGTCAATCTGACGGTCCAGCAGTGGTGTGTGCTGGATGAAGTCACGGATGAACAATTTATGCCGTCGATGTTTGCGCGGCGTCGCGACAGCAGCGCGGCGGCAGTTTCAAAGATCATTCGGCAGCTTATCGACAAGAAGCTGATTGAAGTGGCCGTGGATGGCAATGATGGACGGATGCGGCGCTATACGTTGACCGTCGAGGGTGAGGCCTTGATGGAGCGATTGCGTCGCGAGCGACAGGAGGCTATTGACGCCATTTGGAGTCAGTTGCCTCTGAACAAACTCGTTGAATTTCAACATTTTGCGGCGGATCTGTCTGACCGCCTGGAAAAATACTCAGAAGATAAAGCCAATAACCGTAAAGCCCTGGAAGGATAAGAACATGGGAAAAAGTCTGTACGAAAAAGTTTTTGATCTGCATACTGTGCGCAAGCTGGATAGTGGTCAGTACCAGGTACTGATGGGTCTCCAGATGATCCACGAAGTGACAAGCCCGCAGGCATTCAGCATGCTGCGCGAGCGCGGATGGGGCGTAAAGTATCCGGAGCGCAACTTCGCGACGGTGGATCACATTATCCCTACGCATAGCCAGGCCCGCCCGCTCGGCGATCCGATGGCCGAAGAAATGCTCGTTGCCCTGGAAGATAATACGAAGCAGTATGGCCTGAAGTTTTTCCATCCCAAGGCCGGCGAACAGGGCATCGTGCATATCATTGGGCCCGAGCGCGGTCTGACTCAGCCCGGCATGACGATTTGTTGTGGTGACAGCCACACGAGCACCCACGGGGCTTTCGGGGCTTTGGCTTTTGGTATTGGCACCAGCCAGGTACGAGACGTTCTGGCTTCGCAGACTCTTGCCATGGGCAAGCTGAAAGTGCGCCGCATTGAAGTGAACGGCAAACTGCGCCCGGGCGTGTATGCTAAAGACGTCACCCTGTATATCATTCAGCAACTGGGTGTGAAGGGCGGCGTCGGGTACGCTTATGAGTATGCCGGAGAAGTGTTTGACAACTTCACCATGGAAGAGCGCATGACCGTGTGTAACATGAGCATCGAAGGGGGTGCTCGCTGTGGTTATGTGAACCCTGATCAGACGACCTATGACTACCTGAAGGGCCGCGAGTACGCTCCGAAGGATGAAGCCTGGGATCGCGCGGTTGCGTATTGGGACAGCATCAAGAGCGACCCGGATGCCCATTATGACGACGTGGTTATCATCAATGCTGAAGACATCGAGCCTGTTGTTACCTGGGGCATTACGCCTGGCCAGAGCACCAGCGTGGGTGGTCGCATCCCTGCCAAGGAACAGTTCGACGAAACCGAGCAGGCGCTGATTCAGGAAGCCTATGATTACATGAGTTTTGAGCCGGGGCAGCCCATTGCCGGCACGAAGATCGACGTGGCGTTCCTGGGTAGCTGTACCAACGGCCGTATCTCTGACTTTGAGGAAGTGGTCAAATTCCTGAAAGAACACGGTGGCAAGGTGGCACCTCATGTGCGGGCGATTGCGGTACCGGGCAGCCAGCTTGTGAAATATGAAATGCAGCGTCGTGGCTATGATCAGGTGCTGCGTGATGCCGGATTTGAATTTCGGGAAGCAGGATGCAGCATGTGCCTGGCAATGAACCCGGACAAGCTGAAAGACCGGGAAGTTTGCGCCAGCAGCTCGAACCGTAATTTCAAAGGTCGCCAGGGTAGCCCCACAGGTCGCACACTCCTCATGAGTCCGGTAATGGTAACCGCAGCAGCTCTGGCCGGTGAGGTGGTTGATGCTCGCGAATTCTTTGAAATCGCGGAGCCGGTTGGGGTCTGATTAGGGCCAGAAAACTCAAACAGCTTTAATGAAAGAACAGGTTAACATTAATGGAAGATCTAAAACGTGTGAAAATCACCGGCCGGGCCATCCCCGTCCGTGGCAATGATATTGATACTGACCGCATCATCCCCGCGCGCTACCTTAAGTGCGTCGTGTTTGACGGTCTGGGCGAACATGCCTTTGAAGACGACCGTCGTCAGTTGAAGCAAAGCGGCGAGGTTCATGCACTCGACAAGTCTCAATTCGCTGACGCCACCGTCATGCTGGTGAACAAGAACTTTGGCTGCGGTTCAAGCCGCGAACACGCCCCGCAGGCCATCATGCGGTGGGGTAAAGGTGTAAAGGCTATTGTGGGTGAAAGCTTTGCGGAGATTTTCTTCGGCAACTGTGTGGCCCTCGGCGTGCCTTGCGTGGTGGTTACTGAGGCCGATATTCAAAAGCTGATGGATGCTGTCGAAGCTGATCCTTCAAAAGAAGTTACGGTCGACGTGGAAAATAAGAAAGTCACCGCTGGCAACGTGGAAGTTCCTTTCGAAATGCCGGAAGGGGTGCGCCAGCAGTTTGTGGAAGGTAAGTGGGATACCACAGCCGAACTGATTGCGGCCGGTGACCAGGTTGCTGCTACGGCATCTAACCTGCCCTATTTTAACGGGTGGCAATAATCTGGAAATTCGGCGGGCTACATTTTGAACCGGCATTTCTGTTTCCTAAATAGTTGTTCGCCCCTGCGTGTTTCTTAATTCGTGAGCACTTTATACCAAATTTCTGATTCAGCAGCAACGGCCCTCCGCCCGGAGATTCTGGCTCCGGCGGGGAACCGTGAAATGATGAAGGCTGCCATCGAGAATGGCGCGGATGCCGTTTATTTTGGCCTGCAGGAATACAACGCCCGCATCCGGGCGGCCAATTTTTCGACGGCAGATCTGCCTGAAATCATGTCATGGCTTCACACGCGGGGAGTGCGGGGTTATGTCACGTTGAACACCTTGGTGTTTTCGTCTGAACTGGAGGGTATTGCCCGTGTGGTTCAGCAGTGCAGTGCCGCCGGTGTTGATGCGGTGCTGGTTCAGGACCTTGGCCTTGCCTGGCTTTGCAATCAAATCGCGCCCGATCTGCCTGTTCACGCCAGCACCCAGATGACTATGACCTGCGCGGAAACGATTGCCGGGGCAGAGGCTTTGGGTTTGAACCTGGAGCGCGTGGTGGCCGCCCGCGAAACCAGTCTGAAGGAGTTGAAAACTCTCCGTCGCGGCACCGCCAAGGAAATTGAAGTCTTCGTCCACGGGGCAATCTGCGTGGCCTACAGTGGTCAGTGCCTGACAAGCGAAGCTCTTGGTGGTCGTAGCGCAAACAGAGGCGAATGTGCTCAGGCCTGCCGGCTTCCTTATGATCTATATGTGGATGATGAAAAACACGATCTGGGTGATTTGCGCTATCTGTTATCTCCGAAAGACCTCTCCGCCTATGAAGACATCGGCGAGCTGATCCGCTCAGGCATCGTCAGTCTGAAGATTGAAGGTCGTCTGAAAAGCCCGCAATACGTGGCAGCAACGGTCCAGGCGTATCGTAAAGCCGTGGATGATGCATTTGGCTCAAAGGAAACAATGATCGTGGAAGCGGATGCCGTGGCCGATCCCCGCCTGAACCGCGAAACGAGTGAAATGCTGGAGATGACATTCAGCCGTGGGTTTACCGGCGGGTATCTTCATAAAACCGATCATCAGGCTGTTGTGGAAGGGCGTTTTCCCAAGAAGCGTGGCCTGTTCCTTGGGACGGTTGTCGGATTGGCAGACGGCGCAGCGGGCAAAAATCATCGCGGCGGGAAATTTGTGCAGAAGCAACGCCGCCCTGACGGAGTCGTCATTGCTTTGGAAGGGCCGCTGAAACCTGGTGATGGACTTGTGTTTGATGCCGGGCGGCCCGATGGCGACGAACAGGGTGGCCGCGTGTATGAGATTGAAGCTGTTTCCAGAGAGTCTCAACATACCTCGAACGCAGACTCCCGGCGAAATCAGGCCCGATCAGGAAAAACCGCAGTCGTCCGCTTTGGCCGCGACGCAATCAATTTCTCTCGAATCAACATCGGGGACAGAGTCTGGAAGACCAGCGATCCCGCCATGGACCGACGCCTGCTTGACAGTTTCTCTGGCGATACTTTGCGATTCCGCCGCGCAGTGACAGCAGAAGTAAACTTAGCCGCTGGAAAACCCATGCGTCTAACTTTGCGCTATTGTCAGGGTGAAGCGGTAACCGTGGAAGATTCCGCACCGGGAGAGATCGCGCAGATGCGCCCCCTCACAAAAGAATTTTTGGAAGATCAGATTGGCAGGCTTGGTGGCACGCCGTTTTTTCTGGAGCGGCTTGATGCTGAAATCGCGGGGGATATAATGATTCCCGTGAGCCGGATCAATCAGCTTCGGCGGGATGCGGTGGACCAACTCCTGGAGGCCCTGGCCCGGCGCGGCACCAGCCGTACGGCCATTCCGGCAGTAACCGTCCGGGATATCCTTGATAGTGCCGTGGAGAGAAACACATCATTCAATCCCCCACCGTCGACTACGCTATCGGTTCTCTGCCGCACCCTGGAGCAGGTCGAGGCCGCCGCTGGGATGTCTGATATCGCCACGATTTATACAGACTTTGAAGACATCCGCCTGCACCGGGAAGCGCGGAATCTGGTTCCTTCAAAGGTCAACGGGCATGGCCCTGCTTTTATGCCGGCTACGCTGCGGATCATAAAGCCCGGCGAAGCAACTTTTGCGCGAAAACTGCTGGAAGCTCAGCCCGATGGTATCCTCGTTCGAAACCTGGCGGCGTGGCATCTGTTGCGACATGAACATGGCCCCGACGGAAACCCGCTGCCTCTTGTGGCGGATTACAGCCTCAACGTTTCCAACCATGTGACGGCGCGGCTGTTGATGGGTCATGGTTTTCACCGGCTGACGCCCAGCTATGACTTAAATATTGATCAGTTGTGCGACATGCTCGGTCATGCCGGTCCCGGCTGGTTTGAGGTTACCGTTCACCAGCACCTGCCCATGTTCCACATGGAGCACTGCGTATTTTGCCGGTTTCTGAGCGAAGGCACCGATTTTACCAACTGCGGCCGGCCGTGTGAAACCCACGAGATTGAGCTGCGGGATCGCATGGGTTATAAGCATCCCGTGAAGGCCGATGCCGGGTGTCGCAACACGGTTTTCAATGCAATCCCACAAAGCGCCGGGGCTTATCTCGAACGCCTGCGCAGCTCAGGTGTGGGGCATTACCGAATAGAGCTGTTGGCTGAAGATGCCGCTAAAACCCGCACGACCATCGAAGCCTACCTGGCGGCCATTCGAGGCCAGACCGGACCAAGGGAATTGTGGAGCGAGGTAAAAGCCATCAGCAAACTGGGTGTGACCCGAGGCAGTCTGGATACCTGACGGCCTTCCGAACTGCCTCTGATTTATTGGCCCAGTTTTTCCAGAAGCTCAGAATCGATCTGATACAGCTCCGTCTTTGGATCGCCAAAAGTGTAGAGACTACCATCGAAATCGCTGGCGACTTTATCCGCACCGGTAGCCAGCCGGGTAACCTGTCGTGTTTCCGGATCAACCTTGAAAAGAACATAGCTCATGGTTCCGTAGACGTTACCGTCCACACCGTTAACCAGGGAGCCTTCACGCCAGCGTGCACCTGCTCCATCCACCACCTCCGTGGTAAAAACCACCTCCCGTTTTTCCGGGTCAAAGATGAAAAGCGTGGATCCGGCCAGCCCCCAAATTGTGCCATCCGGGCGCGTCAAAAGCTGGGTGACTGCAGGCTTGGAAGGTACCGGCGTGATGGTATATAGCATCTTGTTTTCTGCCACGTCCCAGGCAAAGAGCTTTCCTTCTGTTTCGGTCGGGGTGGAGCCCAATCCGCCATAAATCGACGTGCCGCCGTAAACAACACCATTATGATAAGCCATCCCGACAATGCTTTGATCCGGTACGACGTTCCACATAATTTGAGGGCTGTCAGATGTTGTTAAATCCCAGATAGCCAGAGCTCCCCCCAGGCGACCATTCTTCGGCACCGTGCCAACAAAAACTTTTTTCATGTCTTCTGAAGCCGCCATGGCAAACGGGCGATCTTGCTCCGTATAACCGGGAATCTCTGGATTCGTCTCCATAGTAAAGATCTCGACAGGATTCTGAGGCGTGCTGGTGTCTTGAGCACTGATGAAAGGCCGGGCGTTCCAGGGCAGATCGATCTTATACTCAAAGATGCGCCCATTAGGATACACACCCATATAAAGACTGCGCCCTAAAAAGACGAGCCCTTCGGTCTGACCACTGCCGCTCATATGTTCCACTTTGCCGGTAGCTGGATCATAAATACCCATGTTTCCGGCCAGGTACCCGCCGCTGTAAATTTTGCCGTCCGGGCCGGTTTCAATGTCATGGATATTGATGGGCTGACCAGGATAATTGACCGGACGAACGTCATGGCGGCCCGTCTCGACGTTATAGCGGAACAGTTCGCCAGAGTTGCCTACTGTGCCTATGAGCGTCCAGCCGGGCCAATCGGCCTCCCCCAGCTCAGCCCAATGGTATCCCGTGGCAACGGATGGAAATTTTATCCCTAAACTCCGCACGGTATTGGTATCCAGGTCATACTCAGAAAACATGAGGTTTCGCGGGATGTAATACATCTTGTTTGCAACAGGTGACTTTGGCGACATCCCCCGTGAGGCATTTGCAAATGTGTTGTGGACTTCACCGGTGTCAGCATTTTTCACGGGAATCGTCTGGCCGGATTCTTGATCCAACACAAAATACTCGTAGGGCTCACTCGTTTCCTTACGGCAGAAAAGGCGACCGCCTTCAACGTTCAGATCGTATACGGAAGTGATCTTTTCATAGGCCGGCGAAAGCAGTTCACGCGTTTGACTGGTTTCGAGATTAAACTCAACCAATTGAGGCTGGTTTCCGTAACCAATATACAGATTCTTGGTGGCGGGATCATAGACCGTCACACGAGGCCATTTTTCCCGGGCGGTGGTGGTTGTAAGGTTGCCGAGATCCCGGAATTGGCTCTTAGCCGGGTCGAACTCATAGATATGGCCAGAGGGATATGTGCCGCCATAAATCTTACCATCAGGCCCCTCCGTCGTCGGGTAAAGAACCGCCTCATTGGTTTTAAAAGGACGACCGAGATTTTCCACAGAATCGGTGTCTGGCGAATAGCGATAGACCAGACCGGCATTATAAGCGCCGATGTAAACATCGCCATTGCCGGCCGCCAAAACACTCCAGGCCCCGGATGTACTGGGCAACGGATGAGTGCTGACCACTTCCGCCGAAAGAACGTCCGTAACGACCAGGACCGACGGCTGACCCATCAGGACGGTATACATCATCAGTCGCCCGTCTTTGCTTTTCCCATAATCACTCCGCATCATCATCGCCCGGGTGACCTGCACCCCTAGATTTTTCGCCACATCTTTAATTTGTGGCAGCGTCTGCGGGGCGGTGGTTTCGCCAAATATTGCCGATGGCATAAGGAGGGCGAAAAGTGAAAACGAAAACAGGAAGCCTGATGAGGACAATGTAGAAACTCCGGCGCTGAATTGTTATACGAATGCAATAACCCGCACCGCCGGTCGGAGAAATCAAGAATTAACTTCTAAACGGGAAACTTTTCCTGGTCATTTGAGACCACCGCGCACCACGCAGAATCTAACTGCTTACGCGGAAAGAATCACTGGAAGAGAAAATATCGCTCAGGTCATCCGAAACGGTATCCTCATGCTGTTCCCGGGCGTGAATTGGGCACTTCGGCCGCTGGCCGGTCATATAGAAAAGCAGGCTGCCGAGGCGGTCTTTCATTTCCACGCGGTTGACCACCATATCAAGGAATCCGTGCTCCTGCACGAAATCACTTTTTTGGAAGCCTTTTGGCAGGATTTGTTTAATGGTGCTTTCGATCACGCGCGGACCGGCAAAACCGATCAGAGCATCGGGCTCAGCCATAATGATATCACCCAGGCTGGCAAAACTGGCCATGACGCCAGCAGTACTGGGGTTGGTAAGGATGCTGATATACGATAAATTCTTCGCAGCATGACGAGCCAAGGCGCCACTGGTTTTTGCCATCTGCATCAGGGAAAGAATTCCCTCCTGCATACGAGCCCCACCGGAAGCGGTAACGAGAATCAGAGGCAGGCCGTTCTTTGTGGCATGCTCAATGAGCAACGTTACCCGCTCGCCAACCACAGAGCCCATGCTGCCGCCAATAAAATCGAAGGCCATAACACCAAGGGCCACGGGATGACCATGCAGGGTGGCCGTACCGCACACCACCGCTTCGTCATAGCCACTTTTGGCGGCAGCCGCCTTCAAGCGCACAGAGTATTTTTTAGAATCCTCAAACTGTAACGCATCCATCGGCTGGATGTTATTGAAAAGCTCCTGGAAACTGCCTTCATCAGTCAGCAGTTCAATCCGGCTGCGGGCGCTGATCCGGTGATGATGGTTACACTGCTTACAGACGTGAAGGTTTTCAATAAAATCGGCCGTGAGAATGAGTTCGAAACAGTTCTCGCACTTTGTCCACAATCCCTCGGGAATGCGATCTCTTTTCACGGAAGGCTGTAGTGTGGAATACTTGGCCTTTTTAAACCAAGGCATATCGCTGTTTTTCCCTCATAACTGATGATGTGCGACTGTGCCTGACCCCAAAATGTTCCCTGTTGCATCAAGCCGCTGAACTCTTATCGATACAATTTGATCTTACGGGCTATATTATTCAGACTTGCAATCGGTTTCGGCACGCATTACGTTCTTTTATTACCGATACCAGTATATTGGCGAACAGAACAGGAACGATGTTACATAGTCTATCAGCAAACCATGACGGCAGATATTAACCACAATAACAATGACCCGGCCTTTGTGTTCGATCCGCTTGAGGGTGCAGCTAATCCGACCGAGGAAATGCTGCTTACACAAGACAGCGGTTCGGCGCGCGGCAATCTTGTACCTTTACTGCTAGATCAAGGGATTGAACTAGCCGGCAATTCGTTTCGATACCGGATTATTCGGAAGCTGGGCCAGGGGGGGTTTGGATCTGTTTACCTGGCCGAAACCCTGAATGGCCGGGGAAATATGCCTCCGCAAGTGGTTCTTAAGTTTTATCATGTACCGCAGACTGGCGATCAACGCACCATGTTTCGCCGGGAAGCCAGCAGCCTGCTCGCGCTAGAACATGACCGAATCATCAAGCTCTACGACTGGAAATTCTCCCGACAAGCCTGTTTTCTGGTGTTGGAATACTATCCCGCTGGAAGCCTCATGGATGTTGAGTATTTCCTGGGTAAACCCATGGATGAAGACATGGTGATGCGGTTGATGGAAGATCTGCTCAGCGCGCTGAACACCGCCCATTGTGCCAGCATTCTCCATCTGGACATTAAACCTGCCAACGTGTTAAGGGATGCTGCCGGAGGCTTTGTGCTGACCGATTTCGGTATCAGTCAAGGTTCACTGATCAGCCATCACATGCTGGAAACGGGAGTGGGATCACCCGGCTACCAGGCTCCCGAACAGCAGGAATGTAACCGCCGCTGGATTGGTCCGCGAACTGACCTCTATAGCGTAGGAGCGACGGTGTGGTCGCTGTTCACCGGGGTGCGCCTGGATTCCCACCCGGAAGTACTGAAACCTCTGGGGGATTCCACAGGATTAACTTTGCCTCCCATGTCTCAATACAAAGCCTGCTCCCCTGCGTTGGAGAATTTTATCAGTAAACTGACATCGGCCGATCCCGCCAGCAGGCCCGGCGGTGCCGCCGAGGCCATGGCCCTGCTGAAGTCTTCTTCAAGTGTACGACGCCGGGTGAGGTCGGAGATCGAACGACTTTATCAGACCGGGAACCCTTATGTATCCGCAGTGGTAGAGAATCTGGTCGATCCACTGTGGGCGTCTATCTGTTCCGCCCCGAGACCCAAGCTGAATTACCTTCTATTTAAAAAAGAGGAAGTCCTTGGTGTTACTGGCGAACACGCATATAACACCTATGTGCTTCTGTCTGGAACGGTGCGTGTGGAATTGGCCGATGGCCGAACTATCATGGAAAGCCGCGAAGGGACATTCATCGGCGAGATTGCCACACTAACGGGCCAACCACGCACAGCCACACTGGTGGCAGAAACTGATGCGTGGACATTAGTATTTAACGCGGCGGAGTTTGAGCAATTTGTGGTGGCCTATCCCGCCGTAGCAATCCGCCTGGTAAAAACCCTGGCCGCCCGGTGCAGAATCAATACCGGTTTTCCGTGATTTGATCACGATCATCTGATCTCCGGACCCACCCCGTTTACGAAGCGGCCTAAACAAACAATTTCAAACGAAGAAAGCCGGGCAAGGTAACCTGCCCGGCTTTTCTAGCTTAAACTGTCAGTTGCCTGCTCACGGATCAACAAGGTGACATGTGAGGAAGATGAGCAGGTTGGTGCGGTCGATATGATCTGACGTGCGACCGAACAGCAACTTTCCAACGTAAGGAAGGTTCCGAAGAATCGGGACACCCGAATCATTGGTGCGGCTACGCTCGCCCATCCAGCCTCCAAGAACGATGGTGCCATGGTTCTTCACGCGAGCCACCGTAGAAAGCTGACGGCGACGAACTTCGTAAGGCACGTTACCCATGTTGGTCAAACCCGGTGGAAGGTTTACGCCTTCAAAGTCACCCTGGTTCTGGTTCTGCGTATCTTCGTCGATTGTGATCGGGAAGATGTTCATAAGCTGGTTGCCGAAGTCGTTAAGCTGAAGATCCGTGATTTCGAGACGGATTTCGCCAGCCTGGGTGATCTGCGGCGATACCGACATGACCACGTGATTCAGACGAGGCACGCTGGTATCTTGACGGCTTTCACCGATTCGCTCGCTGATCAAACCGAAGTCGCGAGTGATCTGGAAGTCGGCGGTTTCACCATTCTCCACCGTCACAGTCGGACCGTTTGTCAGGTTTACAACGCCTTCGCTTTCCAGCGCCCGCAGCGTAAAGCTGATCGGAGATTCACCGCCGGTGACCAGACCAAACACCGAGCTGCCCTTAAGAAGACCAGCGTTAAACGGCGTCTCTGGGAATGGATCGAACGGGGACCGGCCCAGTTCGCCGACGGCGTCGTTGTTGGCGAAGTCGAAGAAGTTAGTTCCCTGGCTGAAGTCAGGCGATCCGTGGCCGATGTTTGCCCAGTTAAACTGCGGCATGAACTCTTTCGCACGGGTTTCGTTAACTTCAACCAGCTTCGTTTCGATGCTGACCTGCATGACCGGTACGTCGAGCTGACGGAGCCAGTCGCGCACTTCATCCAGATCCGCCGGATTTCTGTAGCGGATCAGCAAAGCGTTCATGCTCGGAACCGCTTCGATGACCATTGTCAGCTCCTCAGCGAGAGAGCCACCGACCATACCAGCGATAGGCAGAGCGCCCATTCCGCCCAGTCCCGGAACTCCCATTCCCGGAACTGCACCCATTCCTGGCATGCCAAATCCGCCACCAGCTACCGCGCCAGGGCTTACCGCGACACGTAGACGAATACTACCTTCACCATCATCCATACCGGACGGACGGATTTCGTCAGCGGTGATTTCATACTCATCAATAAACTCAGTGTCGAACTCGTTGAGAGTCAGTTCCTGAGAGTTTGTAGCCGTACGAACGATCAAGGTTGCGGAACGTTGATTCTGTGTGGAAGACCCACTGGCCCGGGAAGGCCCACGGACTTCACGAACACGAATGTGTAGATCGCCAAAGGTCATCTGACCTTCTGTACGAAGTGTCTTCGTCTGCGCATTGCCAGCCATCGAGGTTGAGCCGCCCAGCATGGCGTTGAGGCCAAGAACCTGTTCCAACAGACCCTTCATATCCGGGGCCGTCTGGTGTTTCAGCCAGATGATCTCAGACTTCTGCTCAGAAGAACTCAGGGTTGGCAGAGAC
>CAYUGQ010000004.1:0-44801 GCA_964444305.1 uncultured Candidatus Sumerlaeota bacterium | reverse complement strand
TTCGTCGCGGGTGGTTCTTTCAACTGGATTGCTGAACCCGGGGGCATAACCGTCGGCATCGGCCCGAATGGGAAAGCGACCGTGTCGCTTGAGTTCAATGCTGAAGGTGCCGTCATCGTGACTTTTGGTGCCGGTCGTTTCCGACGTATGAATGAAAAACTGAGTTGGAACGGGGATTACGAGAGCGTTGGGGACTGGCTGGCTGGTTTGGGAGTCTATAACGCGGCCTGTGATGGGCCTGTCCTGGACGACGGGCAGAACTGCGGTGACCGTGAGGCCGGAGGTGGGCTTATCCAGTTTTATAACGGGTGCGTTACTAAACTCATGAATTACTATTTCTGAAGTCGCGGGAGGATCAAACAGATAGCCGGGGGCCTCTACGGTGACCCAATTAAAAGCGTTGAAAAGATTTTTTACCGTAAAGCGACCTTCGCGGTCGGTAGTGATTTTGTGACCCGATATTGATACGGTTGCGCCGGGGACGGGGTTGCTGGTAGATTTGTCAGTCACCTGGCCTTCGATGGTGTAGCCGTCGTAAACTCGGGCGGTGAGGGGATGTTGAGGAACACGTTTTTTAACGGCCACGGGCATGGTGTGGCCGTCGCCGCCCGGGACGTATAAGTGTTGAGCGGGTGGTCTCTTGGGGGGCTGGGTAGTTTCGTTGGCATCATGGAAAACGACCTGAGAAACGGCGAGCCTGTAGTCGCCGTAGGGGACGTTTAAGAAAGTAAACTCTCCGTTATCGCCAGTGAGTACACCCTGATGCCACTGGATGGGAAAGGGGACCGGCTTGAATTCCGGTGGGTTAGTGTTGGAACGGGAGTCAACATACAGGGCCAGGCGGATTCCGGCGGCGGGGTTGTCATCCATGTCGAGGGCGCGGCCGCGGACGGTTTGACCACGAGTCATTCGAACCTGCGGCGCATCGCCGGGGTGGACGGTAGAATGTTCGGCGGCATAGCCGGGGGCGGTTACTGTGAGGGTGACGGAGGTCTCTGGCATGGCTTCCAATTTGAAGCGGCCGTTGCCATCGGTTAGGGAGGAGGAGAGTTCCCAGTTCGTTAGTGAGGGGTGAGTGAGGGTGGCTGGCGAAGCGCTGACTGTTGCGCCAGGCAGAGGGTTGCCGTCTTCGCCGAGAACGGTACCTCCCACGGAGGTGGTTCGATACAGGGTGATGGTGTGAGTGGTGTTTTCGTGGGTCCATTGGTGATGTGTGACGGGATGAAAAGCTTCGGCGTAGCCTTCAGCTTGAACGTATAAAAACCTGTGTTGATAAGTCCGGTCAGCAGTGAAGGTAAAATTGCCCTGTTCGTCGGAGGTTGTTGATGCGTCTTTTAGGTTTCCGTCGCCGTGTTTTTGCCACATGCGGAGCTCGGATGGTGTGCGGGAAAGCAGATAGACTGTGGCCTGGGGGATGGGAGTACCGTCGGCGGTTTTGACTGTGCCGGTATGGGTGATTTGTTTTTCGGCATCCGATGACCGGGCGTGGGCCGGGATGGCTCTCTGTTGAGCTGAAACTGCACTGCCTGACAGGATTACGCAAGTCGTTGTCAGGGCTAGAACCAAACTACGCATAAGGAAGCTCCTTGCTTCAGGGTATGGTTAGCTGGGTAGCGGGATTGGGATTTGTCAACGGATGGTTTGGGGAGCGGACTGACGGGGGCAGGGCGATTACTATATGAAGAGGATTTTTTTGCGGATTGATTCGCGGATTGAGCCGAAGGTGAAACCGAGTCGCCAGAGGCAATAGATGATCTCGTGTTTGCGTTCGTAGGGGGTTTTGGCGGTGAATTGGTCGCAGATTATGTTGAAGGGTGACCAGGCGATGGCGCGGATGTTTGGGCAGGCAATGGCCCAGCGGGCGTCGAGGCTGTCGCGGTGTTTAGCAAAGATAGAAACGGATGCAGCGCCGTAATCGATGGATTGGCGGAACAGATGGCGGAGAGAGAGGCGATGTTGATGGTAGATGACGGCCTGGGGCTGGAATCTCATTTTGCCGCCGAGGTTGAGGAGACGCCAGCAGAAGTCAGCGTCTTCGCTCATCCAGAGGTTGTTATCGAATCCGCCGATTTTCAGGGCGTCATCACGGCGGCAGCCGAGGTTGGCCGTGGCGAAGAAGCGTGGGAAGTAGGGTCCGCCACTAAAAAAGCGCCAGTTATGGAGGATTTGAGCTTCGTTGGCAAAGCTGGCGGCATGACCATCGACCTGCATGGAAAGAATTTCGCCGCCTGTGAGGCGAATGTCGTCATCTTCGAGGAGGGGTTCGGCTAGCTTTGTGAGCCACAGGGTATCGCCTACGCAGTCGCTGTCGGTGAACAGGACGATGCGTCCGCGGGCGGCTTTCAGGCCGGCGTTGCGTGCGGCGCCGGGTCCGCGTTCGGCGCAGTGAATGATTCGCACGGGGTATTGCTTCAGCTTTTCGACGGTTTCGTCGGTGGAGCCGTTATCGACGGCGACGATCTCCACGCACCAGCCTTCGGGGACGTGCTGGCGCAAAACGCCGCCGATGGCCCAGTCGACAAAGTGGGCGCGGTTATAGAGGGGCATGATGATGGAGATGTCGGGCTGGGCATCGTCTTTAACGGAATCGAAGAAGCTAGGATGAGAATCGGGTTCCTGGATCATCATCCGGATGACTTCGCCGTGGGTTTCTACTTCATGCAGCTTGTTGCGGCGGTAGAGCATCCAGATGGCATACAGGGGCAGGCAGAGGGTGGTGAGGGCGAGGACGGCCAGGGCGAGGGGGAGCAGCAGGAGGTGGCCCAGGATATACCAGACGCGATCGCCACGGGTGAACTTGTCGAAGAGGCGGTACTCTTTGATTTCTTTCCAGTGGGATCCGTCGCGGAATTCCACTTCCAGCGTTTTGCCAGCATAGTTCTCCCAGGGGGGGGTGCCTTCGGGTTTTTCAGGGTGGTTGGTCGTGGTGGTCAATATACCGTTACTCCCTGCGGTGTCAGTTGTCTGCTTTGGCCTTGCCGGTGATGGCGCGGCTTACGTGGGATTCCATTTCGTTAACGACGGTGTTCCATGCGAATTCCCATGCCCGTTCGAGGCCGCGCGCGACTTTGTCCCAGCGCTGGCCGGCGAGGGCGGCTTCGCATTCTCGGACGAAATCGTCGTAGTTAGTGGCGAGGTTTACGCTGTCGGAAAAGAGGTTTTCCAGGTCTGGCAGACTGATGCTGACGACGGGCCGGGCGGCGGCCATGTATTCGAGGGTTTTGGTGGGGTTGATGTGGAGGGTTAGCTCGTTGACGATCCAGGGCATCAGGTAGACATCGCAGTGGGCCAGGAACGGGGGCAGATTATAGTACTGCTGGGATCCGAGGAAGCGGACGTTGGGTGCGGCCATTTCTACGGACTGCTGATCGAAGAAGCGGGGATCGACGGGGCCGACCATGATGATTTCCCATTCCGGGTGGGCCTGACCCATGTGGGCGAGGAGGTCGGGATCAATGCGTTTGTCGATCAGGCCGACATATATCAGGCGGGGGCGGCCGTAGGGGCGGAGTTCCTCGGGTTCGCGTAGGGATACGCCGCTGCCGGAGGCGCGCTTGAGGTATTTTTCGGATACCCGGGCGGGGGTGAACTTTTTGCCGATGGTGACCTGCTGAGTTTTGGAGCCGGAGTTGACTGATGTGGGCTTGGAGACGGTGCCGAACTCTTCGCCGGAATTTCGGAAGAGGTTGTCGATGTGCTGGATTTTCGCGCGGGCTTCGGCGGATATCTCCAGATGCTGATCAAAGAAGGTGTCAGTGAACTGGGGCGCGGCCTGGTAGAAGTGGGAGAACTCCACGGCGCAGGGATAGAAATGGGCGGAGCCATTAAAGTTTACGGTTTTGGTTTCATAGAGGGCGTGGGTGCCGGCGAAGATGATGTCGGCGCGGTCGATAAGGGTTTTCTCGCGGTCGGCGATATCGTGGGGCGACCAGTCAAAGGCGGTGTATTCGTCCTGGATGTCATAGATGATGGCTGAGGGATTAAACTTTTCCAGGATATTGATGGCGGCTGGATAATAGAACCAGAGGGCGGTGTTGCGAAGACCCATGGAATGTTCCAGCCAGCGCATCTC
The DNA here is from genome assembly GCA_964444305.1 of uncultured Candidatus Sumerlaeota bacterium. Taxonomy (GTDB): domain Bacteria; phylum Sumerlaeota; class Sumerlaeia; order Sumerlaeales; family Sumerlaeaceae; genus JAKFFN01. Next base: position 40,729 of record CAYUGQ010000004.1, on the reverse strand, counting down.
CGTGGTGAGAAGCCAGCGATTCAGCCAGCAGATAAAGGGCAGGCGGGACTGGCCGGGGAACAGGAGGGGGTAGACGAGTTTTACGCCGGGGAACTGGCTTTTGAATTCGTCCTGTGAATGGGGCCAGTGGCGGACGAACCAGTGGATGTAGGCGATGGTGGCGGTCTGCATGTAAACCACCTGACGGTTTCGTGCGAGACGGGTCATGGTGTGGTGGTTTCGCTGCCAGATGTGGCTCCAGGGGACATGGCTGAAACAGATTACGTCAAAATAGGGATCATTCTGGTCTCGCGGCGAGCGTGGTTTGCCGATGAGTTTTATTTGCCAGTAGAGAGCACGGATGGGGACGGCGATGATTAGATATAAAAGAAGGAACCCCTGAAGGGTTCTGCGTTTTAGGAACGACCATAAATTAAGAAGGGTGAACAAGAAACGTCTCCTGCGACAGATAGCCGCCTGATGTTACGCCTGGGTGGGGGGTTAATTTAAAATCCCGGCACCAGATTGACAGAAGCGTTGGGCAGGCGAACTATTAAGCGCAAGGATAGAATCGGGTTGGTGCAGGCGAGTTTGGGGGGCGGGGTGATTGATTTGAGACGGGTTGTCAGGGGTTGAGTTCGCGTATGACTTTGGCGGGGTTTCCGGCGACGACGGTGTTGGCGGGGACATTTTTTGTGACGACGGCGCCGGCGGCGACGGTTACGTTATCGCCGATGGTGACCCCGGGCAGGATGATGCAACGGCCGCCGAGCCAGACATTATGGCCGATGGTGACGGGAGCGCCGAGTTCGCGGCCGGAGTTTCTTTTTGTTGGATCAATGGGGTGGGTGGCGGTGTAAATGTGGACTCCGGGAGCGATCATGCAATTGTCGCCGATGCGGACGGGGCAGACGTCCAGGATCACGCAGTCGAAATTTGCGAAAAAGTTGTCGCCTACAAAGATATTGTAACCATAGTCGCAGCGGAAGGAAGGCTCGATGTAGGCATTTGACCCGGCTGAACCGAACATATCTTTGATCATCCGCTTGCGGAGGTCGATGTCGGCTTCGGTTGTGGCGTTATATTCCCGGGCCCAGCGGCGGGCCCGGAGGCGTTCTTCTTCCAGTTCCGGATCGAGGGGGTCGTACATTTCGCCGGCCAGCATGAGTTGTTTTTCGGTACGCATGGGGGATCTCCTTGGATAATGAGGGCGTGTTTACTAGAGCAAAAATCTCGCCGCTGGAGGGGTGGGGCATGGGTTACTACACTTTTTGAAATTCCATGCTTGCAAGCGGCAAAGGCGATTTCCAATATGCCCCCTGCGTTGCAAAAACGGGTCGGGCAAAATTTTTGTATTGATGTCTGGATCCCGGTGACGCGCGCTGGCTCCGGCAATTGCGGGGGCCCCGGCGGAAATTTAAGCAGAGTAAAAGGTGATTTGCGTGATAAAGCACCGGTTTCTGGTTGCCATTTTTGCGAGTCTGGCACTGTCAGGATGGTCTCAACAGACTGTCATAGTTGAAAGTTTTAACGACGGCCAAAACAGCGATGGATTCTCCCAGGTGGAAGGTTCGTGGCATGAAAGTGTGGCGAAAAGTGCCGCAGAGGGACTGACGGCGACCAGGTCCAGATACAACGACGCAGATACGGAAGCGGCTACGGCGCGGTTTACTCCTAATCTGCCGTCTGCTGGTAAGTATGAAGTGTTTATCACTTACCCGCCGTCGGGAAATGCCAGCGATATTATCTATAGGATAAACACGGCGGATGGTATGCAGAATCTCCGCCTGACGCAGTATGGCCGGGAGCTTTCGCATCGGCCAGCCGCGGACCAGTGGCACTCGCTGGGAGTTTATAATTTTGAGGCTGGGCAGGCTGGGTATGTGGAGGTGAGCGATCCGCTGACTGGTGAAAGTCCTCAGCCGAGCGAGCCTAATTCGCGGATTTATGCGGACGCTGTAAAATTTGTGAAGTCGGCTGATTCGGCGAATGTTACGCCGTTGCAGGCCGGTGAAGGTGCTGTGGGGACTGCGGAGGAGCCTGCTGCCGATTTGGATGTGGCGGCCACGCGCGAGGTTGATGCCTCGACCAGCCCTGGAATGGCGCCTATTTCGGGGGAAGAAGTGGCTGCATTGCCTTCATTGCCGGGCGCGGCGACCCCTGCTGCGGGCGAAGGTCTGCCGGCGCTGCCGGGTTCTACGCCTGAGGCGGGTGCTGAATTGCCGAGTTTGCCTGGTGCACCAGGGGCTGTTCCTGCGGCGCCGGTTGCGCCGGGTTTGCCGTCGCTGCCTGAGGAGACGCCTGCGCAAGCGGCGGTTGGTCTGCCAGCTTTGCCGGCGGAGTCGGCTCCGGGTCAGGCTCCTGCGGTGCCGGGTTTGCCGGAGGCTACCGCGCCTGATGCGGCTGCGGTTTTGCCTGCTCTGCCGGGAGCGGAATCGACTCCTGCCGCGGCTCAGGCTGGTCAACAATTGCCGGGCCTTCCATCGTCGGATGCTGCCGCTGGTGAACTGCCACCACTGCCGGGCACTCCGGGCCCGGTGACTATGCCGGATTTGCCTTCGCTGGCACCGGTGACGCCTACGCCGTCTCATGCTCTTCCTTCTGTGGCTGAGACGCCGGCCCGGGCGGCGATGCCGGGGCTGGAACCATCGCGGACGCTTAGTACGATCCCCACGCCAGTCACAGCGGGGATGACTTTGCCAACGCCGATTCCGGGAGCAACGCTGGCTTCTACGCCCGCCGCTGCGGCCGCCGCAACCGGGGAAGAGCCTTTTTCGATCACCACGCATAACCCGTCGCAGCTTGAGTGGATGTATGATTTCGGTGCAGCCCAGGCTGCAGCCCGCAACCAGGGCAAGAAGGTTCTGGTGTTCTTTACGGCTGAGCACAACCGGGTGGCGCAGAGCTATGAAACGGAAATGTTTAATGATCCGGGTGTGCGCCAGGGCCTGAGCCAGTATGTGCTGATGAAGGCGGATTTCAGCAAGAATACGCGGCTGGCTTATTCGCTGGGTGTGTTTGGTGCTGGCGTGATTGCTGTGGTTAATGATGCGGGTGAGGTTACAAGCCGCGTGGTTCAGAAGCCTGCCAATGGCGCTGAATTGATCACGCAGCTTCAGTCTGAAAAGGCGGTTCGGGCAACACCGCCGCCAAATCCACAGTTTACGCCGGAAGTTGCAGTTCAGCCGTTCCCGGCCATTCCGGGTGACGCTACGGCGATGCCGGGGGGTGTTACGCCAACGCCGGGCGCGGCGGCGGCTGCCTCGGGTGGATTTTCGGCTTTGTCGGGGCAGGCTTTGCCGCCGGCGGCTGATGCCACTTTGCCGGGGACGCCGGGAACGCCGGGGCTAACTGATCCTGCGGGAATGGCTTCTCAGCCGGCCACGTTGCCGACGGGTACGCCTGCGGCTTTGGGTCCGGCTGGAGCACCGGCTCCGCCGACGCTTCCCGATGCGGCTCCGTCGGGTCCTGCGGTTGATGCGCTGCCGGACCTTCCGGGGATGTAAGGCGCTGGATCTTCCAGGCCTTTGTTTATCCAATTAAAAAGCCCTGCTCTGCTGCTGACAAAAGATCAGCGGCGGGGCAGGGCGGTTTTTTTTGAGTGAGCGCCGGGTTAGAGAATGGCGTCGTTGATCCTGCGGATGCGATCGAGAAGGTTGCCAAGCTGTTCGATGGGCAGATTGTTTGGGCCGTCGCTCATGGCATTGTCAGGGTCGTTATGGGTTTCGACGAAGAGGGCATCAATGCCGGTTGCGGCTGCTGCCCGGGAGAGAGGTTCGATGAACTGGCGCTGTCCGCCGCTGCTGGCTCCGAGGCCGCCGGGAAGCTGGACGCTATGCGTGGCATCAAAGACGACAGGATAACCAAAGGAGCGCATGACGGCCAGAGAGCGCATATCGCTGACAAGGTTATTATAGCCAAATGTGGCGCCGCGCTCGGTGAGCAGGATTTTCTCGTTCCCGATAGAGGCGATTTTGTCGCAGACGTTTTTCATGTCCCAGGGAGCGAGAAATTGACCTTTTTTGACATTAACGGTTTTACCGGTTTTTGCGGCGGCCAGGATGAAATCTGTCTGGCGGCAGAGGAAGGCGGGGATTTGAAGGATGTCCACAGCCTGGGCGGCGGCTTCCACCTGGTCTTCGGTGTGGATGTCTGTGGTTACGGGGACGCCGAGCTTCTCACGCACTTCTGCGAGGATCGCCAGACCTTCGTCGATGCCGGGGCCGCGATAGCTTGTGATGGCGCTGCGGTTGGCTTTGTCGTAGCTGGCTTTAAAGATGTATGAAAAGTTCTTATCGCGGGCGATTTTGGCGATTCTTTCGCCGAGCATGAGGGCGTGATCGCGAGATTCGATGACGCAGGGTCCGGCAATTAAAGTGATGTCTCCGTTGCCGATGGTGAGGTTGTCCGTAATGGCTACGGGCTTGATGGATGGTTTGCTGGTCGATGTGGTTGTCATAGTGAATTAGCAGGATTATTTATGGGGGGTTTCATTCACGATCCAGATGACAGGCTGGCTATAAAGGACTTGCATTTGGGGGTTTTGGGTTCTGGTGTTTCGTTGTTTAGGTTAAAGCATGAAAGAGGGTATTTGGGTATGGCAAAATGCCGGATGCTGGCTGTGACGTTCCTGGCGGGAATGATGGCTGTGGCCCAGGGAAATGAAACGCGGATCGCTGATAATCTGCAACATTATACGCTCGATAACGGGATGAATGTGTTTATTTATCCCCGCAAGACAGCGCCGGTGTTCTGCGGAATGATCTATGTGAATGCGGGGTCAGCCGAGGAGCAGGCGGGTGAGACGGGTCTGGCTCATCTGCTGGAGCATATGGCTTTTAAGGGGACGCCTTGGATTGGCACGTCTGACTGGGAAGCTGAGCGGCCCTTGCTTATTGAGATTGAAAAGGTGGGGGCGGAGCTTGCGCGTGAGCAGGGTAAGCTTCGGCCGGATCAGGATAAGGTGGCGGAACTGACGGCGCGCCTGAAGGAACTGCAGGCGCAGGCGGCGGAGTTTACCGTGCCGAATGAGTATGACCAGATTATTACCCGGGCGGGCGGGACGGGCGTTAACGCATCGACCAGTCGTGACTGGACTAATTATTTTATGACCTTGCCCAGCAGTCAGCTTGAGCTTTGGATGATGATGGAAAGCCAGCGCCTGCTGTTTCCCTCGTGGCGTGAGTTTTACCAGGAGCGCGACGTGGTGGCGGAAGAACGGCTGATGCGTTACGAGGATCACCCGGATGGAAAACTTTTTGAGACACTTCTTTCCACGACGTTCTCGGCTCACCCCTATCGCAATCCGACCATTGGCTGGATGAGCGACATCTATAATCTGACGGTGGAAAAAACGGATGCTTTTTATAAGCGCTGGTATGTGCCGGAAAATATGGTGGCGATCCTGGTGGGGGATGTGGAGCCGGACGAGGCCCGCGCGCTGGTGGAGAAATATTTTGGTGGAATCCCGGCGGCGAAATCGCCTCCGCTGGCTGTTACGAAAGAGCCGAAGCAGTCGGGTGAGCGCCGGGTGAAGGTGCGGTTTGATTCTGAACCGAAGATGCTGATCAGTTGGCATAAGCCGACCTTTCCGGACAAGGATGCTTATGTGATCGAGGTGATCCAATTTCTGCTGACGGAGTCGGGACGCAGCTCCCGGCTTTATGAGCGGCTGGTGAAGACCGATGGAATTTGTCAGGACGTGAGCAGCTTCACGACTCCGGGGGACAAGTACGAAAACAGCTTTGTGGTGTATCTGGTGCCCCGCGCACCTCATACGGCGGCGGAGGCTGAGCGGGCAACCTACGAAGAAATTGAGCGGATCAAGCGTGAGCCGATCAGTGATGAAGAACTGGAAAAATTACGTAATCAGATCGATGCTCATTTTGTGAAGGACCTGGAGTCGAACACGAACTTCGCCCGGAAGCTGGGGCATTACTTCCTGGCGACGGGTGATCCGAATGTGTTGGATACGCTTCGCGAAGAAATGAAAAATGTGACGGCGCAGGATATCATGCGGACGGCGCAGAAATACCTGGTGACGGATAACCGCAACGTGGTGGAGCTGGTGCCTGAGAGGCGACCGGCACTAAGGCCTGCAGAGTCTGCGCCGGGAATTGAAATCCGCGCTGACGATCAGAGCACAACAGCTACGGAAGAATCCGGCGAAGCCGAGACGGCCCCGGAACCAGAACCAGAGACGGCGACCTCCGACGATGAGACGACGGATGCGGAGCAGGCGGCAAATGATGCGCCACAGAATGAGGAGAATGAGCAGTGATGACTACGGGAAAAAGTTTCGCGGCCGTATTTGCATTTTGTGTTCTGGGCAGTGTGAGCCTGGTGTCTGCGCAAACGCAGATCCAAGTGGAGGAATCGACGCCATCTGCGCGGCAGGCACAACCGAATACTCCTATTGAAATCTCGATTCCGGGGACGCGTGCACCGGCGGTGCAATTGACCACGGGAACGGCTGCGGACCGCACGCGCACCGAAAGTGGGCGCATTGAACTGACTCCGGCAGAATTTCAGGCCCGGCGTTCTCAGGATCTCCCTGTTACCGGTGAGAATGAAACGACCACGGCATCGCAGGAAGCCAACCTGGTTCCGATGCAGATGATGCCGCTGGAAGGCGAAGTTATCAGGACAACAGGAACTGAAGAATCTGCTGCGCCGGACTCAGCGCCTGATGCGGGTGAGGCAACGCCACTGGATGAGGTGCAGGAACAGGCCAGTCAGGAAGAATCCGTTGCGGATGCTGATGACGTCAGTTTTCTTCCGCCGGCAAACCTCGGTAAAATGGAAACCGTCACCCGAGGCAATGCTACGGTGCCTATGCTGGCAAGCGCTCTAACGCCGCCGTCGCTGGAGGCGACCATTCCCGATGTGTCGCAAACGACGCTCAGCAACGGGATGAAATTTTACCATTATGAAAGCCGGGATCTACCCCGGGTTGAAATTACCCTTCTGATTGATGCGGGAGAAAACGCTGATCCGGCGGATAAGCTGGGGCTGGCGCTGCTTACGCAGAAAACTCTTCGCAGTGGTGGGGCGGGCGACCGTAGCCCGGATGAAGTTGACAAAGCGCTTGATCAGATCGGGGCGGAAATTGAGCTTTCTGCGGAGCGCGAGTTTGTGCGGGGACGTGTGTTCGCACTGACCGACCGGGCTGAGGCGGCGGTGGAGATTCTGGCGGACATGCTGATGCGCCCGCGCCTGAATGATCGGAAATTTGAACAGGAGCGGGGGCTGGCCCTGGAACAGTGGCGACGTCGAAATGACAACCCGCAGGAAGTTTCGCGGCGGGAGTTTCGGCGCATAGTGTATGGGCCGGATTATCCGCTGGCGCGGGTGGTGACCAGTGGGACGCTGAACGCGATTTCTCTGGATGACGTCCGCCGGTTTTATGAAGAGCGCTATCGCCCGTCCAGCGTTTGGATTGGGGTGAGTGGGGACATCAGCGAGGGCGATGCACGGCAGATGGTGGAGCAGGCTTTTGCCGGCTGGGATCGTCCTGCCGGCGACCGGGTTGCGATGCCGCCTGCTATTGATGAGCCTGTCGCGAGCAGCGGTGTTTACCTGACGCGGCGCGCTACAGCGCAGAGCCAGGTCCGGATGGGCCATCTGGGTATCGAGCGTCGTTCGCCTAAGGCCTATGCGGTGAACGTAATGAACAGTGTGTATGGAACCGGCGGTTTTTCGTCTCGCCTGATGAACGTGGTTCGCACGAAGCATGGTTTTGCTTATGGGACTGGCGGCGGGGTTTTCTCGGATGACCCGGTGGGTCTGTTTGCGGGCATTGCTGCGACTCAGCCGTCTACGACGCTGGCGGCTATCCGAGAAATGCTGAATGTGACGCGAGAGATTGCCGAGAACGGAATCAACGAAGAAGAGCTGGAAACGGCTCGGCGCGATGTGATCTTTACGTTTGTGTCGGGATTTCAAACGCCGCGCAATGTGGTTTCATTGACCATGGAGTATGACTTTCGGGGCTACACTGCGGACTACCTGCAGACGTTTGCGGAGCGGGTTAGCAGTGTGACGCAGGAAGAGGTGAACCAAGTGGCGCGTGAACTTTTGCAGCCGGATAACATGATTATCTATGTGCTGGGAAATCCGGATGAGATGGGCGGAGAGCTGGAGCAGTTTGGTCCGGTGACGGAATGGGTTCTGGAGGAATAGTACCGTTACTTGAACGGATTCAAAACCGGCAATCTCTGATCAATTGAAAATGCGGTGGCCAATTCGGCTACCGCACTTTCCGTTATCGGGGGATTTAAAAACGTGTTGAGGGGGCGCGCGCTAGATCACCGTGCCAGAGGGGATGACGGCATTTTTCCTGATGATGATTACACCGTCTTTAATGCTGTGGGTTTCCGCATCCACGTCCTGGATGCCGGCTTCGTTAGTTATGCGAGCTCCTTCACCGATGCGGGCATTTTTGTCCACGATCGCATTGCGGATAACGACGTTCCGGCCGATGCCGACGTTGATCCGTTCGGATGAACTGCTGCAGTAGATGTCTTCATAATAGTCAGTTCCCATCATGACCACGTTCTCCAGGTCGGCACCTTCGCGAATCATGGAGCGTATGCCTATGATGCAATTGTGGAGGGTGGCATTTCGCACCATGCAGCCTTCGGCCAGCATCACACGGTGCAGTTTCGAATTGACCACCTCTGAGCTTGGCAGCAGGCGCGAGTGGGTGAAAATTGGCAGAGTGGGATGGAAAAAACTGAACTCTGGATTGTCCTCAAGCAGGTCAAGGTTGGCTTTGAAGAAGGCGTGGATTGTTCCAATGTCTTCCCAGTAGCCGTCAAAAAGGTTGGCCACAGTTTTGTACTTTTCCATAGCCCATGGGATGATCTGCTTGCCGAAATCTTCGTCCTGATTTTCCTGGAGAATCTCCAACAGGGTGGCGGTATTAAACAGGTAAATGCCCATGCTGGCGAGGTAAGGGCGAGCCGTGCTGTCACCGGAAAGGCCGGCCTCGCTGATCACGCTTGCGTCGACCTTTAGGGGCGGGATGGCATCACCTTTGGGCTTCTCTGTAAAGCCGATGATGTTGCGGCTGTGATCGACCTGTACGATTCCAAAATCGCTGGCCTGCTCTTCATTGACCAGTTTGCAGCAGACGGTTATTTCGGCGTTGTCGGCAGTGTGCTGGCGAAGAACTTCTTCATAATCCTGTCGGTAAAGGGCGTCACCGCTGAGGATTAGGACATGGCTGGATGGCTTGTCTGTGATGTGTTTGATGGAGCGGCGCACGGCATCGGCTGTGCCCTGGAACCAGGCCTCGGTTTCGGGGGTCTGCTCGGCGGCCAGCACTTCCACCCAGCCGCCGGAGAAGTCGTCGAATTTGTATGTGTTGGCGATATGCCGGTTTAATGATGCGCTGTTAAACTGGGTGAGCACATAGATCCGTCGTATCCCGGAATTGATGCAGTTGCTGATGGGGACGTCGACAAGGCGATATTTTCCCGCCAGGGGAACGGCCGGTTTGCTGCGGTAGGTTGTCAGGGGAGAGAGGCGTGTGCCTCGGCCACCACCTAGAACAATCGCGATCATTTCGCTCCAGTTATCTTTAACCATTGCTGTCCTCCAGCACTTCGAGATAGAGTTGTTCGACTTCGCGAACCATGGCGTCGATGCCGTAATGGCGAGAGCGATCCCATGCGGCTTGACCCAGATGCATACGGTGGTCGTCGTCCGTCAACAGGCGTTTTAGCAGGCGCGGGAATTGTGGAGTGGGTATGGCGATGCCATAGGGGGATGCTGCGTCGGAGGTGGTTTCGAGCAGATAGCCGTTGATCCCCGGATCAATAATTTCCGCATTGCCGCCGACGTCGCTGGCGATGACCGGAAGACCGCAGGCCATGGCTTCGAGGACGGCATTGGAAAAACCTTCTTTGAAGGAGGGAAGGATTGCGACATCAGACGCGCCGAGGAGGCGGGGGACGTCATCCCGGCGGCCAAGGAAAATGCAGCGTTCGGCGATGCCGGTGTCTTTGGCCAGGGTTTTAATTTCTTCTTCATCGGGGCCGCCTCCGACAAAAACGAAGCGTGCTTCGGGACATGTCCGGAGAATTTCGGGTGCGGTTTCAATGACGAGGCGCTGGTTTTTTTGACGTACCACCCGGGCGACCATGATGATGACTTTGTCGGTGTGGGCAATGCCCAGGTCGTCGCGAAGTGTGGTTCTCTCGTCGGAAGAAAGACGGCGGAATTCGTCCAGGTCAACGCAGTTGTACAGGGTTGTCGTGATCTCTTCCGGAATGTCGAGATTATCGACGACGTTTTCGCGCACGGCTTCGCTTACGGCGACGTTCATGTCTCGCCGCATAGCCATAAAGCGATCCATCTTGCGCTGGCGGGGCGATTCCCATGTGTTGACGTTGTGGTAATGACCAATAACGCGGAGGTTTGAGTCGAGGACTTTGAGGGCCGTGGCGGGGGTGTTTGCGCGGTACATGTGGCTGTGGATCAGATCAATGTTCAGCTCTTTCGTCAGCCGGCGCAGACGCATGATGGCGAAGGGATCGAGGCGGCTTTTGAACGGGATCAAATGCACGGGTACGCCTTGGCGTTCGAGATCGTCGGCGAGGGCACCACGTTCGCGGATGCAGCAGAGATGGACGTCGAAGAGTTCGGGGTTTAGCTTTGGCAGCACGGCCACGATCTTGCGTTCGATCCCCCCCTGGGGGAGCCACGTGATCATGCGGAGAATCCGGTAGCGGCTTTGTTTATTGCGGGAGGCGCTGGTGGCTGTCATTGCTGACCGGAATTCCTCGCTTTGACGGCTCGGTTAAGTACTTGGGCAAGGTGGAGTGCTTTGCGTCCGGAAAGTTGTTCGACCTGCTCACGACAGCTAAAGCCATCGGTGACGATGAGGGTGTCTTCCGAAGCCTCTCGTGCCGCCGGCAGTAATACCCGCTCACCTACGGCGACAGAAACATCGTAATTCTCCTTAGCGAAACCAAAGGCTCCCGCCATACCGCAACAGCCGCTGTCGGGAATGTTGATGTGCAGACCGGTCTGGCGCAAGATGTGTTCATCAGGGGCTGTTGTGAGGGCACTTTTCTGATGGCAATGGAGATGGAGAAGAGCTTTGCCGTCGAGATATCCGGGCTGCCAGTCGGGCGCGTAACGGGCCAAAAATTCTGACAGCGTAAATACCTGGCTGCTGAGGCGCTGGGCGATGGGATCATCGGCGAACATGTTCACCAGTTCATCGCGGAAAACGGCAACGCAGCTTGGTTCCAGCCCGACGATAGGCGTGCCGGCGTCGATCTCGGGTCGCATGACGGTCATAATTTCCTGCAACAGCTTGCGAGCCATGCCCAGGAAACCGTGGTCGTACAGCGGGCGTCCGCAACAAAGAGACTGCTGAGGAACACTGACAGTGAACCCGGCATCTTCGAGAACTTCATAAGCCGCGCGCAGCGTGGCCGGAGTGAAGTGATTGTTAAAGGTGTCTGCCCAAAGGATTACGCGCGTAGTTTCTGTCTGTTCGGGCGGGCAGGGTTTGCCGCTGTCGGGGGAGTAGATGCCCGTTCCCGTGGCGGCTTTTTCTGCAGCGGTGGTTAAATGCTGACTGGACCCATTCGTGCTCTGAGAAACTGGCGCTGGTTTTTCTGGCTGCTCGGCGACCCAGCTTTTAAATGTCTGTTCGGCGAAGCGCGGCATGGGACGCTGCGGGGCGATCCCGCCAAGGCGCTTCATGAGGGGACCGGTTACCGAATGATTCGTGAAGTAATTGACCATGCGCGGCATGAGCGTCGAAAGGCGGGCCCACCAGTAGATCCAGCCCATGGCATAACTGCCCGCCGGGCGGAATCGTCCTTTGTAGAAGTTATAGAGAAATTCCGCTTTATAGGTGGCCATGTCCACGTTGACGGGGCAGTCGCTCTTGCAGCCTTTACACGCGAGGCAGAGGTCGAGGCTTTCTTTGACGGCTTTGCTTTTCCATCCGTCCGCAATCACGTCACCTTTCAGCATGTCCTGCAGCAGGTGGGCGCGGCCCCGGGTGCTGTGCTTTTCTTCGCGGGTGACCATAAAGCTGGGGCACATTGTGCCACCTGCATCGACGCGTCGGCATTTCCCCACGCCGACACACCGCAGCAGAGCGCGACCAAAACTGTTATCGCTTTCAGGATATTGAAACTGGGTGTCGCCGCTCCAGCTTTTATAGCCGGGCCCAAGGCGCAGAAAGTCGTCCGGTGCGTAGGCATCAATCAGCTTTCCGGGGTTCATGCGGTTGCCCGGATCCCAGATGCCTTTGAACAGGCGGAAGGCATGGAGGAGATCGGGGCCGAACATTTTGCTCCAAAGGTGGGCGCGGGCGTGGCCGTCGCCGTGCTCGCCGGAGATGGATCCGCCATAGCGCACCACGAGGTCAGCGGCTTCATCGATAAATTGAAGAAACTTTTCCACGCCTTCACGGGTGACCATGTCGAAGTCGATGCGCATGTGAATGCACCCTTCGCCAAAGTGACCGTACATGGCGCACTCGTACCCAAACTTCTGGCGGAGCTGATTGAACTCACGCAGGTATTGTCCGAGATTCTGCGGCGGCACGGCAGCATCTTCCCAGCCCGGCCAGGTGTTTTTACCGCCGGGGAGAAAAGCAGTGGCGCCCAGGCCGCTCTTGCGCACATCCCAGACGGTGCGTTCCTCGGACGGGTCTTCCATGATTTTCATGGAGGGAGCATTGTGGCGGTGGGCCAGATCGGCAATCAAGGCTTCGCATTTGGAGCGAGCCTCTTCGATAGTCTCGCCGCCAAATTCCACCAGCAGCCAGCCGTTACCCGGCGGCAGAATATGCTCGGCGCTGCGCTGACGTAAGACATCCACCGGCTTCGGTTTGCCCGCAACTTTCTGGGCATGCTTGCGCTTCAGGAAGTTCAGGAGATAGTCATCCATTCCCTCCAGGCCGACAGGCTTGTGGCGGAGAATTTCCATTACGTGGTCCGCCGCATGATAGACGTCCGGATAGCCGAGAACGATGAGCATGCGGATGGGAGGGCTGTGGACGAGGCGCACTTTTGCCCGCAGAATGGTGACGCAGGTGCCCTCTGTGCCCACCAGGGCGCGGGCGACCTGAAAATTGTTTTCCGGAAGCAGTTCGTCCAGGCTATAACCGCTCACCAGCCTGGGAAGTACGGGAAATTGCTGACGGACGTTATTGGAAAAGCGATATCGCAATTCTTTAAGAGCCGCATAAATCTCGCCCTCGCGGCCACCGGCGGCGATTTTCTCCTCCAACTCGGCGGGTGTGGTCTCGCCCACGGTCATCCGGGTGCCGTCATAAAGGAGGATATCCAGCGCCTCGATGTTGTCCTGAGTGCGGCCGGCCATTACGCTATGCACTCCGCAGGAGTTGTTTCCGATCATGCCGCCAAGGGTGCAGCGGTCATGGGTGGCGGGGTCAGGGCCAAAGGTCAGGTTGTGTTCTTCGGCGGCCGCACGCAGGTCGTCAAGAATGCAGCCCGGCTGCACCCAGGCGTATCCGTCCTGTGGATTGACCTCCAGCACCTTGTTCATGTACTTGGAGTAATCGAAAACCACGGCCACGTTACAGCATTGTCCGGCGATGCTGGTGCCTGCCCCGCGGCCCAGGATGGGCGCGTTATGCCTGCGACAGACTTCCATGGCGCGAAGCACATCGTCTTCATGTTTGGGGATAACAACACCGATGGGAATCTGGCGATAATTGGAGGCGTCTACGGCATAGACGGATTTCGTGGCGGCATCAAAACGGACTTCGCCTTCAACGGCTTCAGACAGCTCTTTCTCTAGCAGACCTTCGTCGATAAGGCGCGTTTCGCTGGCGACGCTATCAGTTGTAGCGGGGGATTGTAATGTCACAGAGGGCAAACGGGTTACTCCGAAAGCTAATTTGATTTATATCTGAAAGGTCCTGATCTGGATAACAAGTTCAATTTAAGGTTAGCGTACGGTTATCCAGCGGGGTTAAGGCGGTTTTTTCAAGACGGCTTGAAAGGATATCTGATGCGACATCGGGCCAGCTTAAAACTTGCGCCGGTTGCTGGTGTCAAAGTGGGTATTTGTGAAATCATTCGCCGGACTGCTGTAGAGTTAATCTGGTTCCGGGGGGTGCAAATCCATAGGGTACAGGTGTATTAATAGATGAAGCGAGTCGTCCAGGCCGGACTGATCGGTATTTTTACAATTCTGGTTTCGCAGGCGTCCGCAGCTAATGTGGCGGCAGACATTGAAGCCCAAGGCCTGCTTTTGACGCTAATGGGCATCTTTTTCGGCGGTATGCTTGTCAGTCTTACCCCCTGTGTCTATCCGATGATTCCCATCACGCTGAGCATTATCGGGGCGCGAAGCGCTACTTCTCGCCCCATTGTCGGCTTCATGCGGTCTTTTGTATTTGTCCTGGGTATCGCGTCGATTTATACCGTTCTCGGTCTGGTTGTGGCTCTCAGTGGCGGGACCATTGGCGGGCTTTTGCAGCAGAAAGAGTTTTTGCTCGGTCTGTCATTCCTCTTTATTGCGATGGGGCTCAGCATGCTGGGTCTCTATAATCTTCAGCTTCCACCATCCATCGCGGCCAAGATGCAGGGAAGTGGAAATCGGGGCGGCTTTGTTGGGGCTTTCCTGCTGGGGATCACCACCGGGGTGGTAGCGTCGCCATGCGGCAGCCCTGTGCTTGTCGGTATTCTTGCCCTGGCCGGACAGGGGGGCGAGCCTGTGCTTGGCGGGGTTATGCTCTTTACGTATGCTCTTGGTCTCGGGATGCTGTTTCTCGTTCTGGGCGCATTTCCGGCGTTTCTTACGAAGGTTCCCAAGTCAGGCGTCTGGATGGAAGACGTTAAGAAATTTCTGGGTCTCGTGCTGATCATCGCCGCATTCTATTACTTGAACCTGGCGTTGCCGACATTGCTTGTCATGGGAATGCTGATCGCGACATGCCTGATCTTTGCGGCGTTTGTCGGGATAAAAAGCAAAGATCGCGGACAATGGCCTCGCCTGTTGTGGGCGTGGCGCGGCGTGGCTGTTTTGCTGTGCGTAGTTGCCGGGATTGTCGCATTCATGGTGGTGCCTGATACTCTAAAGGCCGAGCAGTCGTCTATGGAACGCCGGATCGCTGCCGCCGAACGCCGGGGGCAGGCAGCGGCAGCCGGCATGACCACGGGAACGGCAACTGCGGCCCTGGACACACCGCCGGTTGACTGGCTGGAAGATGAAGAAGCTGCACTGGCCATGGCCAGAGAAAACAACTGGCCCATAATTATCGACTTCGGTGCGGAGTGGTGCGCGGCCTGCAAGCAATTGGAAAATCAGACCTTTAATCAGCCTGAAGTGGAAGAGGCCCTTAGCGGTTTTGTGAAGCTGTACGTGGATGGCACTGATGAGACCGACGAGTATCTGCGCTTGCAGGAGAAATATGGGGTAATGGCCCTGCCGACGGTTGTTTTCCTCGGTCCTGATGGTGAGGAAGTACCCGATACGCGGCTATTTAACTTTGAAGCTCCTACGCCATTTATTGAGAGAGTCGGAAAGGTTCCTGCCAGCGGAGGATAGTTTTTCGGCGGTTTTACGGCGGGCCGGAGCGGTCTGATTTTCGCGGACGGTTTTTCACGCAATATGGATTCTTTTGGCAAAATACTGATCATAACCGGCATCTTTTTTATCATCATAGGTGGCGTGTTTCAAGCTGCTCAGAAGATTCCGTGGATGGGGCGTTTGCCCGGCGATATCCATATCGAGGGAAAGAGTGGGTCGTTTTACTTTCCCATTGTCACCTGCATCATCCTGAGTATTGTTCTAAGCATTATATTGAATTTGTTTGGTCGGCGCTGATGACGGAAACCCCCGGAGTTAAACTCGAAAATCTGACGAAAGTTTACCATGATCTTACCGCTGTGGATGACGTGAACCTGTCCGTGGCACGGGGAGAACTGATGTGTTGCCTGGGCCCAAATGGTGCCGGGAAAACGACGACCATCAAAATGCTGACCGGTCTTATCAGGCCCACAAGCGGGCGGGTGCTTGTGGCTGGGTATGATGTGCAAGAGAATCCCGTCGAGGCCAAGCGGCGAATTGGTTACATCCCGGACCAGCCGTTTTTGTATGAAAAGCTCAGCGGACGCGAGTTTTTCCGTTTCGTGGGAGATCTGTTTAACGTTCCGAAGGACGTTCAGGATGAAAAGTTTCAATATTTCGCTCGCCTGTTTTCGCTGGAAAAGGCGGCGGATAAACTTATCGAAGGTTACAGTCACGGCATGCGCCAGAAGCTGGTTATTAGCGCCAGCCTGATGCATGACCCGGAAGTTGTCGTTGTGGATGAGCCGATGGTGGGTCTGGATCCGCAAAGCGCTCGCACTGTGAAGCAACTCTTTCGACAGCAGAGTGAGCAGGGGCGTACGGTTTTTCTTTGCACTCACGTCCTTAGTGTGGCTGAAGAATTGGCAGACCGTGTGGCGATTTATAATCGGGGGAAGGTGATCTTCCTGGGCACTATCACTGAGCTGCGCGAGCGGCTGGGCCGGGATGATAATCTGGAGCAACTCTTCCTGGAGTTGACCAGATCTGAAGAAGAAGTGCCCGCCGGCGTCTGAGCGTTTTTCTCTCGAACCTGGTTTATTGTGGCACGCCGTTTGCCCTTACATCTGGGGCAGTGGAACAGTATTTCATCAAGTCGCTCTTCGATGCTCCACCTGACTTTAGATTAAAGGAATCGTTTAAAATGGCACATGATAAAGACAAAAAAGATGGTGTAACAGGCGGTTCTGAGAACCGTGATCCTATTACAGGAACGCCAGGCGCACACCCCGTAGGTACGGGTGTTGGTGCGGCCGGCGGAGCGGCTGCTGGCGCGGCTATTGGCTCTGTTGGTGGTCCGGCCGGTTCCCTCGTTGGCGGCGCCATTGGCGCTGTTGCCGGTGGCCTCATTGGTAAAGGCGTGGCCGAAGGGATTGATCCCACTGTCGAGCACGCTTACTGGCGCGACGAGCACGTAAACCGCCCATATTATGAGGGCGATTATACATACGAAGAAGATTACGCTCCGGCCTATCGCTACGGCTGGGAATCACGGGCTAAATACCCGGCTGAGCGTCGCTTTGACGACGTCGATCGTGAGCTCGAAACCGATTGGGAAAATCGCCGCAGCGGAAGCCGGTTGAACTGGGAGCGAGCCAAGCTTGCTACTCGTGACGCCTGGCACCGCGTGGAAGAAAAACTTCCCGGCGATGCCGACGGTGACGGTAGATAATCACTAATTAGCTGAGGTTTATAACGGGGGCCGCGCGAGAAACCACCTTGCGTTGGCCCCTAATTTTTTGTCCGGGTCTGGAGGAATTCTTTAAGGAATTGCCCCGTGACACTTTCGGGAACGGCCGCTACTTCTTCCGGAGTTCCTGCGGCGACAACAAGGCCACCATGTTCGCCCCCTTCCGGTCCCATATCAATAATGTAATCGGCGGTTTTGATGACGTCGAGGTTGTGTTCGATGACGATTACCGTATTCCCGGTGCTCACGAGTGCCTGAAGGACTTCCAGCAGTTTTCGGATGTCTTCGAAATGGAGGCCGGTGGTGGGCTCGTCCAAGATATATACCGTCTTGCCGGTGGCACGTTTGCTGAGTTCTTTTGCCAGCTTCACGCGCTGAGCCTCGCCACCGCTTAATGTGGTCGCGCTTTGGCCCAAGGTCAGGTAACCCAACCCCACATCGCGCATCGTTGTCATTTTGTGACAGATGGACGGCTGGGCGCTGAAAAACTCGCAAGCATCTTCGATTGTCATTTGGAGCACATCGGCGATAGATTTTCCCTTGTAGAGAACCTCCAGGGTTTCGCGGTTAAAGCGCTGACCATGACATATCTGGCACTCGACGTAGGTGTCGGGAAGAAAATGCATCTCGATCCGGCGCAAGCCGTCGCCTTTACATTCCTCACAGCGGCCGCCTTTTACGTTAAAGCTGAAGCGACCAGGAGCGTACCCGCGGATCTGGCTTTCGGGAAGATTGGCGAAAAGATCGCGGATTGCGGTGAAGACACCCGTATAGGTGGCGGGATTGGAGCGCGGGGTTCGACCGATGGGGGACTGGTCTACGTCGACCACTTTGTCCACCAGGTCAAGGCCTTCCAAGCGATCGTATGCTCCAACGGCCCGACCGCTTCCATAAATATGGTTTGTGAGAGCCGAATAGAGGATGTCTTCCACCACGGTGCTTTTTCCGCTGCCGCTTACGCCTGTCACGCAGGTAAAAACTCCGAGAGGGAACATGACCTCGATTCGCTGGAGATTATGTTCCCGGGCACCGTGAATGGTCAGCACGCGCTCGGGATTTACGGGACGACGTG
This sequence comes from uncultured Candidatus Sumerlaeota bacterium, assembly GCA_964444305.1. GTDB lineage: Bacteria > Sumerlaeota > Sumerlaeia > Sumerlaeales > Sumerlaeaceae > JAKFFN01. The sequence continues at coordinate 22,415 of CAYUGQ010000004.1, read as the reverse complement.
CTTCCGGGGTCGGGATAGAGCGAGATCCCCTCAGGTAATCTCCAGTAAGGGAGCTGTCATCCCGAAGCATTAGGTTCGGTGTGCCCTGGAAGACGACCTCGCCCCCCAGGCGGCCAGCCCCCGGCCCCATATCTATGATAAAATCCGCGACCCGCATGGTGGATTCGTCATGTTCCACTACGATCAAGGTATTGCCCAAATCCCGCAGGCGCAGCAGGGCATTGATTAGTTTCTGGTTGTCACGCTGATGAAGCCCGATGCTGGGTTCATCGAGAACATAAAGCACTCCGGTTAACTGCGAGCCAATCTGCGTAGCCAGCCGCATACGCTGGGCCTCGCCCCCGCTCAGGGTGCCAGCCTGCCGGTCGAGGGTGAGGTATTGCAGACCAACATTGGTTAAAAACTGAAGGCGCTCGCGGACTTCCTTGATGATCTGATCACCCAGGGCAAGCTCTCTTTCGTTCAGTTCAAGATTGCTTACAAACTGCGCCGCGCGTTCGATGCTCAGTTCTGTTAAAGCACCGATGGTTTGATCGCCGAGGCGTACGGAAAGAGCTTCGGGTCTCAGCCGGGCTCCACCACAGGCAGAACAGGGATGATCGCGAAAGAAGTGCTCCACTTCCCGATCGCCTTCTTCAAAGCGGCGCTGGACTTCCGGGATGAGGCCTTCCCAGTAGAGGTAGACTTTCCTTCCGGTGGCTTTTCCCGTGATGGCGCTGTCCATGGTCATGCGTTTCATGCCATTGCCGTGGAGGACCAGGTTCTGATGCTCAAGGCTCAGCTTGCCAAACGGCTTGTCGAGGTCGAGCTTGTAGATTTCCTGCAGAGCCAGGAGAGGATATGCGCGGTCGGGATCGAGGTAGCGTGCGCCGCGCATGGCCAGCGGATTGCGATCCACAGCCAGCGCCCCCAGCCGGATAGAAAGACCAGGATCTGCAATCAGACGCCGGGGGTCCAGTTCTGGAAAATAGCCCAGACCGGAACAGTTCCGGCATTGACCGTAGGGGGAGTTGAAAGAAAAAAGACGCGGCGTGATTTCAGCGATAGATGTCCCGCATTCAGGGCAGGAAAAATGTTCGGAGAACAGGCGAACATTATCATCCGGCAGGGTCTGGATTTCAAGAAGACCTTTCGCCCGTGAAAGAGCTGTCCGCACAGCATCGTCCAGCCGGTTTCCCGCGTTCCTATTAATGACCAGGCGATCAATAACTATGCTGATAGAATGCTTGTGAGTTTTCTTTAGCTTCGGGATTGTCTCAAGCTCAATGACCTCACCGTTTACCCGGGCGCGAGTATAACCCATCTTTATGGCGTCTTCAAAAATCTGGCGATACTCACCCTTGCGGCCCCTGACCACGGGCGCCATCACCAGGAGCTTGGTTCCCTCGGGCAATTGCATGAGCGTATCCGTGATCTGCGAAGCCGACTGCTTTTTAATGGGCGTGTCGCAATTGGGGCAATGGGGGCGGCCGATGGTGGCGAAAAGCACGCGGAGGTAATCGTAAATCTCTGTAACAGTTCCAACCGTCGAGCGCGGGTTTTTTGAAACTGTTTTCTGCTCAATGGAAATGGCCGGACTGAGGCCATCAATAAACTCCACCTTGGGCTTTTGCATCTGGTCAAGATATTGCCGGGCGAATGCGGAAAGGGATTCCATATACCGGCGCTGACCCTCCGCATAAATAGTATCAAACGCAAGAGACGACTTCCCGCTGCCACTGAGCCCGGTAATGACGGTAAGGCTGTCGCGGGGGATGACGACGTCGATATTGCGCAGATTATGCTCCGCCGCGCCAATTACCGTAATAACATCTGTTGATGACGCCATCTCTGCCGGATCAGCCGGACTGTTAAACGACTCTGGGGGCGCAGGATTTTGCGGGTTTTTCTTTTTCTTGCGTGGGGTGGTTTGGGTAGAGGCCATGTATGAAAAATTAGTACATCTGTTCTGGGTGGGGCTTCATTAAGGTATGCTGGCTGTTAACCGGCGTCTTTCTGACTGTAGCGAAATGAGAGCCTTATAGCTTCAGGAAATCTCTGATCTTTCTCTCATGCTCAGGATGTATATGGTCGGACTGAATTGCTGCCAGCTGTATGTGCCGAAGAAGTTCTGGGTCTATTGACGTATCTGGCTGCAGTTGCGCATACTTGATAAATAGAGCGATCTCAGTGTCCTTCAGGCATTCCATCATGTAAAACCAAGCTGCAGACCGCTTCGACTTCAAGCGATGGTGTTTTACCTCGGCAGGGTCTAAAACAAATTCACGCTCAGCCGGACGCAGGTTTTCTTCATCTGTGAAATTCACCAAGATGCATTCTTCATTATACCCATTTGAAGAGGTTAAAACCACCCACAGGTGACTTAGCGGTTCCTTATCGTTACACTTCCCGTAGAAAGTTTCCCCAGCTTTTGGCATTTCCTACGATGTTAATTTTGATCGCAGTTGCGGTTGTTCAAACGCGGCTACAGTCCTGGCTTGATTCGCCTGAGACTGAAAAATATAGGCAGAAGAAGCTTTTCTGCTCGCGAGGTCGATTTCTTCTGCGGATCGACCAAGGGATTTTAATATATCTTCATATTGAAGAGGATTGCGCTTTCCGGCAGGTGTTTCCACATACTCACCCAACCCATGGGCAACTTCAACAATTTCGTCCCGGTTCATCCGGCCGTATTGTTCGAAGACCTCATTAATAATCCGTTTTTCAGCTCGAGTTAGCCTAGCCACCTGCGGCACCGCTTTAAGAGATACTGTGCCTAGCCACCGTTTTATATGCTGGATAAAAATTGAGTTCCCCACCGAAAAGGGTTTATAGAATTTGCCGTGAGTTGCGTTAAGCAACTGCAGCACTCCACTGAGAACAGGACCGTTTTCCATGCAGTACAATTTGTCTCCAATGATGGGTCTATCATAAAGTTCGAGGGATTTACGGTCAGCAAAATACATCAGTTTCATCAGAATGACATCATCCAGCGCACCATCAGGCGTACGCTGCAGAAATTCTGCAGCGACTTCTGTCGCCTTTGCTTCATCGAAGTTATACTGAATCATGGTTATTGCCCTATTCGACAAGCGAAGATCTGTAGGAGTGAATTGCCAGTCCGTTACCCTACTTACAAATACTCACAGGCATTTACAATGCCTATTCGTACTTCGGCCATCACTTAGACAGTACAATATCCATAGCGATTGAATTTCAAGCAACACTTTGTTAGCTACGAAGTAAATTAAATTCCCGTACCGTCATGAAAAATCTGGGCGTCGGAAAAGTTCTGGTCCATGTCGCGGGCGGGGGCACCTTTTACTTTGCCTACAAGTCGCGCCGGGATTCCGGCTACGGTTGTGTGGGGGGCGACATTATTGAGTACCACGGCTCCGCCGCCAACTTTGGCGCCTTCACCGATTTCGATGTTGCCCAAAATTTTCGCTCCGACGCTGATGAGACATCCTTTGCGAACCTTCGGGTGACGGTCGCCGCCGATCTTTCCTGTTCCGCCCAGGGTTACTTCATGAAGAATCGAGACGTTGTCTTCCACCACGGCGGTTTCGCCAATGACGACGCCGGTGCCGTGGTCCATTAAAATCCCATGACCAATGCGGGCGGCCGGATGGATATCCACGGCGAAAATCTCGCTCATGCGGCTCTGCAGGTGGAGGGCCAGTTCAACGCGCCCGCCCTTCCAGAGGTGGTGGGCAATGCGATATGTCTGCAGGGAATGGTATCCTTTAAAATAAAGGAACGGGTGAGCATATCCGCGACATGCGGGGTCGCGGTCGCGCACGGCGATAAGGTCGGCGATGCTGGCGTCGGCTATTCCCGGATCTTCCTGGTGAGCCTTAAACATGACGTCCCGCAGGGTGATTGAATGGATTGTCGCACTGGCTAGTTTGCTCGCCAGCAGGAAGCTGATAGCTTCTTCAAAGGAAGGGTGATTAAGAACCGTGGCGTAGAGAAAGCTGGCGAGGATGGGCTCGCGCTCGGCCATCTCAATTACTTCCCGCCGCATGGCTCTCCATATACGTGTGTTTTTCTCGACCATTAGTTCTGTCATATACAAGTGGCGCGAAAACCTTGGCCGCCAGAGGAATTTTTGTGTTTTAAAGAAAAGCCTTCCGAAATCCTGAATCGCCATATCGGCGTAATCATTCTTCTTGCGGGGCTGGCTTTTCCTCTCAAAGTTCCACCGTTATGCGAGTAACAATTCTTGGCTCCGGGACCAGCGCCGGCGTACCCATGCCCGGCTGTAAATGTGGCGTCTGCCTTTCAAATGACCCGCGCAATCACCGCACCCGGGCGAGCATTTATATGGAACAGGGAAGCGCCCGCATACTGGTTGATTGTGGGCCGGACATGCGTTTGCAGACCCTCGCCCGCGGCGTCCACGATGTGTCAGACGTCCTCCTTACCCACACTCACGCCGATCACTTAAACGGGCTGGATGACCTGCGATCTTTCAATATGATCCATCAGCATCCTATTAATGTCTACGGCACCGCCGCGGCGCTCGCTGATGTAAGACACCGGTTTGCCTACTGCTTCGAGCCCCCGCCACCCGGGGGCGGCATTCCTCTTTTAAATTTGAAAGAGTTTCGTCCCGGCCAGGCTTTTAGTATAGGCCCGCTGGAGATATTGCCGCTTACCGTGATGCACGGCCGCCTTCCCATAGTGGGATTCCGCGTTGGATGCTTTGCGTATTTTACCGATGTCAGCGACGTGCCCGATGAAACAATCAAGGCGCTTCAGGGGGTGGATGTGCTTATTACCAGCGCCCTGCGTCATCAGCCGCATTATACTCACATGACGATTGAGCAGGCGGTGCATCTCGTAAACCAGATCAAGCCAAAGCAGGCATGGTTTACCCACATGTCCCACGATCTTGATCATGAAACCACAAACCGTTCGCTTCCCGACGGGATGGCACTGCTTTATGATGGACTATCGTTTGAAGTTTGACAGCAAACATATTGTCACAGGCATGTATTGCCTAGTTGATAATTGTCCCCAGGAGCCTTGAGTATTGCGTCTTTCGGAGATCTACGCCACAATTAATCCTGCGATTTCGGTCGAATTCTTTCCGCCGCGCACTGCGGAGGGAGATGCCGATCTGGCCGCGCGAATTCCCGAAATTTCTGCGCTGAAACCTGCGTTCTGCTCGGTGACTTACGGTGCCGGCGGAAGCAACCAGGGAAAAACCCTTACCTGGGTGCGCCGGGTAAAAGATGAATTCGGCATGGACGTCATGTGCCACCTTACCTGCGTGGGCCAGTCCAAAAATGAAGTCCATGACGTCCTCGCGCAATTGCAGGATGCAGGCGTAAAGAAAATCATCGCTTTGCGTGGCGATCCTCCAAAGATGGACTCCACCTGGCAGCCTCACCCGGACGGGTATCATTATGCTGCCGAGCTGGTGGCCGCAGCGCGCGAGCGCGGATTTTCCGTAGCCGTGGCCGGCTTCCCCGAGGTACATCCAGAAGCAAAGAGCCGCGAGAGCGACCTGCGCTATCTGAAAGAAAAGGTTGATGCCGGGGCCGATGCCATCATTACCCAGCTTTTCTTCCATAATCAGGATTTCTTTGATTACGTGACCGATGCCCGGGCGCTGGGCATTACTGTTCCCATCGTGCCGGGGTTGTTGCCGTTTCGCAGTGATGACGAACTGCGCCGGTTCACGACGAAATATGCCCGCACCATGAACGGTCCGGCGCGTGTGCCCGACGAACTTGAAGCCCTGCTCGCCGAGGCGGGGGACAACGAATCACGTCAGGCTGAAATCGGAATCGACTGGGCAGTACGCCAGGCGGAAGGCCTCCTCTCCGGCGGTGCTCCGGGAATTCACCTGTATTGCATGAACAAAAGCACTATGGTCGAAGCGATCATGAATCGCCTGCGCCAAAGTGGGGTTTTAAGTTAAAGGCGGGATTCCGCCAGCACTAGTTTTATTGATGCGCCGTTGCGCTTGCAACAGCGCCAAGCAAATCCATCCGTAGAAAGAGCACTTTTCCATGAGTTCAAATGCCGGTTACCGCATCGAAAAAGACAGTCTGGGTGACGTGCAGGTCCCTGCCGACCAGCTCTGGGGAGCGCAAACTCAGCGTTCCACCATCAACTTTCGCATTGGCGTTGATCGGTTTCGGTGGGGCCGGTCCGTCATCCGCGCTTTGGGTGTCCTGAAAAAATCAGCGGCGCTCGCCAACAATGAGCTCGGGCTTCTTCCGGACGACAAATGCAAATTGATCGTTCAGGCCGCCGATGAAGTCATCGAAGGCAAGCTCGATGCCGAATTTCCCCTCGTTGTTTTTCAGACGGGAAGTGGCACCCAGAGCAACATGAACTCTAACGAAGTGATCGCCAACCGCGCCATCCAGATCGCCGGCGGTCAGGTGGGATCGAAAGACCCCATCAACCCCAATGATGATGTTAACAAGGGACAGTCATCCAACGATACTTTCCCCACCGCCATGCACATCGCCACGGTAGAACAGATTGAGAAGACTCTTTTCCCCGCAGTGAAAGAACTGCGCGATACGCTGGACAGTAAAGCCAAGGCGTTTGATGATGTGGTCATGGTCGGCCGCACCCATCTTCAGGATGCCACGCCCGTCACCCTCGGTCAGGTCATCGGAAGCTGGGTCGCCCAAATCGACCAGGGGCTTGAAACCGTCCGTCGCTCCATTCCCGGCGTGCTCGAACTGGCTATCGGAGGCACCGCAGTTGGCACCGGCCTGAATGCTCATCCGCGCTTTGGTGAGGTTTGCGCCGGGTATATCGCTAAAGAAACCGGTTACGACTTCCACGATGCCGAAAACAAGTTTGCCGCTCTGAGTGCTCATGATGCCATGGTCAATGTCAGCGCCGCATTGCGGACCCTTGCGGGAGCTTTGATGAAAATCGCCAATGACATCCGCTGGTATGCATGTGGTCCGCGAGCCGGCTTTGCGGAGCTTATTATTCCTGAAAATGAGCCCGGCTCTTCCATCATGCCAGGCAAGATCAACCCGACCCAGAGCGAAGCTCTTACCATGGTTGTTTGCCAAGTCTTTGGTAATGACGCCGCGGTGGCTTTTGCTGGCAGCCAAGGCAATTTCCAGCTCAACGTATATAAGCCAGTCATGCTTCATAATGTGCTCGAAAGCATCGACCTCATCGCCGACGGCTGCCGGATGTTTAACGAACACTGCGCCGTGGGCATCGAGCCCAACCGGGAACGAATCAAGGAAAACCTCGATAACAGCCTGATGACAGTGACCGCACTCAATCCTCATATCGGCTACGACAAATCCGCAAAGATCGCCCTGAACGCTCACAGAAAAGGCCTTAGCCTGAAGGAAAGCGCCCTCGAGCTGGGTTATGTAACGGAAGAACAGTTTGACGAATGGGTGCGGCCGGAAGACATGACCGGTCCCCTCAAAGCCAACTGATTCTAAGAACTGGAAGACGAGAATGACAACAAACTCGGGTGATCAATCCGGACGCCGACCCTATTATCTGACCACGGCTATTCTGTATGCCAACGCTGATCCCCATGTGGGCCATACCTTTGAACTGATTGGCGCTGACGCCCTTGCTCGCGGCAAGCGCCTGTTGGGATATGACGTCTATTTCCAGACGGGCACAGACGAGCATGGGCAGAAGATGCTCGAATACGCCCAGCGCGCCGGCAAGGAACCCAAGGCCTACGCTGACGACATTGCACCGCGCCACCGTGATCTTTGGGATGCACTGCACATTTCCTACGATCGTTTCATCCGCACCACGGATGACGATCATTATGCGGCGGTAGAAGAGTTCTGGAAAGCCTCAGAAGCCAACGGCGATATTTATAAAAGCAAATACGAGGGCTGGTACTGCGTCACCGATGAAAACTTTGTTCTCGAATCCCAGGTCGAAACCAGTCCGGCTGATCCCGAGAAAAAGCTCTGCCCCGAATGCCACGGCGAACTGACCTGGAAAAGCGAAGAAAGCTATTTCTTTCGATGGAGCAAGTACCAGGGGTTTGTGGAAGAGTACCTGAACGCAAATCCCCGTTTTGTGCAGCCCGCATTTCGAGGACGTGAAATGGTTAACTCCTTCCTCAAGCCGGGTTTGCAGGATATTTCCATTTCCCGCTCATCCATAAAATGGGGAATTCCGGTACCCGGAGATCCGGATCACGTTATTTACGTCTGGTTCGATGCCCTGATTAACTATATCACCGGCGTTGGGTATGGCGTTGAGCCTGACCGGTTCAATCGTTTGTGGCCAGCGGACATGCATATTGTCGGCAAAGACATCCTGAAATTCCACACTCTGTTGTGGCCCGCCATGTGTAAATCTGCCGGAATCGAACCGCCACGCCATGTATTTGGCCACGGATTCGTCAGCCCGAAAGCTGTCACCGCAGATAATGGAGAAGAACTTGGCCCGCCGCGACTGCGCGATACTGTCCGCTGGGTGAGACAAAATGGCGCAGTTGAGGTCTTTGACAACGATATTTCCCTGGGGTCGGTCACAACTGATGCGACCGAAAATGATGCGATTTCTGCCGCGATTATTGAGGCCTTGGGTGATAAAGTTTTGCGCCTCGCCAAAATGTCGAAATCCCGGGGAAACATCGTCGACCCCCTGCAGGTCATCGCCCGTCACGGCAATAATCCCGACCCCTTGCGTTTCTTTCTTTTAAAGGATATCCACTTCGGCGGTGACGGCATCTTTAGCGATGAAGCCCTTGATGCGACGTATAATGCGGATCTGGCGGATAAGCTCGGCAACCTTCTCAGCCGCACCCTTACCATGGTGCAGAAGTACCAGGAAGGCCGGGTTACCCGGCCTGAAACTTATGATGCGCAGGATGATGCAGTTCGAATGACCGTGATGGAGCTGTTTACGGCCCTGAAAGAAAAGCCAGCCGCCGACAGCGCCGCCCCTCATGCCCCCGGTATCACAGCCGCAGGCGGAGATAGCACAACGGTTTACGCCCTTTATGAAAAACTTCTGGATGAGTGCCGCTTCTCCGAAATCCTCGATAAAACCATGGCCGCGGCCCAGCGTTTAAATCTCTATATCACGGAAACACAGCCCTTCAAACTGGCCAAAGACGCCCAGCAGACTGAGCGCCTGAACGCGATCCTTTACGTCCTGGTGGAAAGCCTGCGCGTGCTGGCTGTTCAGCTATACCCTTTCATTCCTGGAACGTCCCAAAAGATATGGGAGCAGCTTGGCGGACAGGGTGCCCTGGAGGCTGAATCCTTTGAAAAGCTCCGCCACTGGGGCTATTTTGATCAGACAGCGGTCACTCGCGGGGAAAACCTTTTTCCTAAAGAACAGAAATGAATGGCTGGTGGCTGATGTGGTTTAATCGCAAGAGTTTTCTCAATAAGGAAACACTCTTGTTGACCCTCCTGCTTCTGAGGGTGGCACTATAGTTGCAGACTTGAGCCCGGAACTGAGCTCGTGTTCAGTTCTGGAACATCAGTATGTATTACATTTATTAGGAGTTGTCCAGGTGGGGAAGAGTAAGTTCTTGTTTGCGTTGGTGATCGCTTGCGGAGTGGTGTTGCCTGCCACCGTTACAGCCCAGGGGTATGGGTATAATCACGGACAATATGGCCAGCAGCCACAACAGGCGCCATACGCCAGTCCACAGCACTATTACGGCACAACACAGCAGGCCCAGCCCGGTTATCCACAGCCGTCGCAACCTCCAGGCTATGGATATGCCCAGCAGCCTCAGCAGCAACAGGCTTCCAGCTATGGACAGCAACAGAGCGCATCCGCTGGCAGCCTTGGTGCCGGTGGGTATAACATTGCATTCCCCAGCGAACCCGGAGACGACGTAGATATCCTTAGGCTCCAGATCTATCTGGATTATCATGGGTATTCGCCAGGCGAAATTGACGGCAAATGGGGCTATAACACCGAGCGCGCCCTGTTCGTCTATCAGAAAAACAACGGGATGCCCTCCACCGGCCAGCTTGATAGCCGCATCCTCAGTCGTCTGGACAACTTCAAAAGCGGTTACTTGCTGGAATATACCATCAAAGCCGAAGACGTGAATCAACGTATCGGAACCATCCCACGCACTTATCCGGAACAGTCCAAACTCAAGTGGCTCCCCTACGAAAGTCGTGCGGAAGCTATTGCTGAGAAGTTCCACATGTCCCAGGGACTTCTCAAAAAGTTAAACCCCAGTGTAGATTTTGAGCGAGCCCAGCCTGGAACGAAAATCCTGGTTCTCAACGTCGTTGACGGTGCCGACAGTAGTCGTGGCCGCGTCGCCCTTATCCGCATTTCCAAGAGCAACAAATGGCTCATGGCTTATGATGCCGACGGAAACCTGATCCATTATTATCCATGCACCATCGGACGCGATGACAAAGATCCGCTGCCTGTGGGGCGAACCTATTCCATTACGGCAGCAGTCAAAAACCCTCCTTTTAAATATAAACCCGAGAACATGTGGGACGACGATCTTGGTCGCGAATACGATATTCCTCCCGGTCCCAACAGTCCTGTTGGCAATATCTGGATTGGAACCACCCGCCGGAGTGTAGGCATACATGGAACGCCCAACCCGGAGAACATCAGCAAGAACCACAGTCACGGCTGTATCCGTCTGACCAACTGGGACGCAAACCAGCTTGGCAGCCGGGTAACAAACGGCGTAAAACTAGAGTTTGTGGAGTAAAATGGCAAAGTACAGTGTTGGCTGCATCCAGATGAGCTGTTCGACAGATCTGGATGCAAACCTTGATAAGGCATGTGATCTCGTTCTGGATGCTGCAAAAAACGGTGCACAGATCATCTGCCTTCCAGAGCTTTTCCGCTCGCAATATTTCTGTCAGTCTGAAGACTACAACACCTTCGACCTGGCGGAAACCATCCCTGGGCCCAGTACAGACGCCCTGGGAAAAATTGCTCGTGAGCAGAAAGTTACGGTGCTGGCTTCCCTTTTTGAAAAGCGAGCCACGGGTCTGTATCATAACACACTGGTTGTGATTGGCCCCGACGGCATCATCGGAAAATATCGCAAGATGCACATTCCCGATGATCCCCTTTTCTATGAGAAATATTATTTCACCCCGGGCGACTTGGATTTCCAGTCGTTTGATACGCCTCATGCCAAAGTCGGCACGCTGGTATGCTGGGACCAGTGGTACCCTGAAGCAGCCAGAATCACCGCCCTTAAAGGCGCAGAGGTTCTTTTTTACCCAACAGCCATTGGCTGGCATCCGTCAGAAAAAGAGCAGTATGGCACTCGTCAGCATGACGCCTGGCGAACCATGCAGCGCTCTCATGCCATCGCTAACGGCGTCTTCGTGGCCGCCGTAAACCGCACAGGCCACGAAGGTCCGAAAGACGGTGGTATCGAATTCTGGGGCCGCAGCTTTATCTGTGATCCCTTCGGTCAGATCCTGGCCGAAGCGGGCACCGACACGGAAGAAACCATCTATGCGGAATGCGACACGGCTGAATCAGAATACGTTCGCCGCAACTGGCCGTTCCTCAGAGACCGCCGTATTGACGCTTACGCACCGCTCACAAAGCGAATGCTGGTCTAACAAGCCCACAAAATATCTTTTGGCGTAGCCCACAGCTTAACGCCAATAATTATAGCCATAACGGACCACCGTTATGGCTTTTTTTCATGTAAATCAAGACTCACACAAAAGGCAAAATTTGAGACAGAACGAAATCCGCCTTAGCGCGACCAGATTCCCAGTCGTTTCTCCTTCGCGGCAGCTTCCGCCTCTTGCAGATCCGAGAAATCCACCCCGGTTCCAAAATCTTGAGCACTCACAGAACCATAGCCCAGTTCCAGCATCCGCCGGTTCAGTTCTGTTCCGTCCGGCAAAATTACCGTCCCCAACAACCGGCCCGACGCATCCCGCAGGGGATCATCCAGCAGGATCGTTACGGCACCTGCCTGCGTCGCCTGGGTTAGAGCTTGGATAGATTCTTTAGCGTAAAGGCGGCGCACAGCATTGGTATCCATATTCGACGGCATTACCACCCCCCGCAGGCGCATTTCTTCCCCCGTCGGCAGCAGGAATACCCCGCGATCAATCACTTGGCTCACACCCATGGAGATCGGAATGTAGCCGGTCACTCCTGATGGAGTTGTCGTCGTCGCCAGGTCGGCCAGCCTCACCGACGATCCCCGCGTGTTGGGAGCCGGCGTGTTTTCCCGGGCCGCCTCCACGGCCATCAAAACAATTTGTCCATACTCCACCGGAGAATAACGCTCTACTGTCCCAGTCACGGGCGGCATAGTGGGGCGCGGAGTTGCGATGGGGGAGCGTCCCCGCCAGTGGTTTCCGTATTGAGCATGATAAGCCTGCATGTATGGCGTATAATACCGCCCGCGCATGGCCGCTCGAGAAGACGTCTGCCCTACTGCTGTGTCAGGCGCGACAGCCAGCCCGGCGGACATAGCACCCGCCAAAACCCACGCCGAAAATATTGTTTTCATTCTCATGCTGGCTTACTCCTGCTGAAGAATTTACCCTGCATTGCGCACAAAGTCCCGCCAGGGAATTACACGCAAAGTTTACACCATTTCGACAGATTCTACCTGGGGAAGATCCTCTTTTACACGCACTTCCACGCCCTGCTTCAGCGTTACCATGCTGCTGGGACATCCAATGCAAGCCCCCGTCAGTGCCACGTAAACCACATTGTCTTCAACCTTCAACAGCTCAATGTCGCCGCCGTCGCTCTGGATATACGGACGAATCTCTTCGATGATTTCCGCCACCCGGCCAAACAGCACATCGTCAGAAAGAATCTCCGGTGTTGCCACTTCATTTGTCTGCGTCGTTGGATTTGTCTCGCTCATTAAATACACATCCTTGGATTAATACCTATTATATAGCTATCGGGAGCGACATGGCAAATTCGCCTGTCCCTCCCGACCCGATCAGCTATGCACGTTCGTCGAATACTCTTTCGGCGGCTTGATCCGGTTGCTGAACACACGGCCAAACATCCCGCTAAACACGCGCCATGCCCGGCTTTGCGCCGCATCATCAAACAGACTGTAGGCTACGGGAATCGCCAGCAGCGTAAGCAGCATCGACAGTGACTGCCCGCCGATGACCACACTGGCGATGGTCTGGTTCGTCGCCGAGCCCACACCCGTAGACATGGCCAGCGGAATCATGCCCGCCACAAACGCAATCGTCGTCATCAGGATGGGCCGCAGGCGGTGTTTGTTAGCCAGCATGATAGCATCATACCGGTTCATCCCCTCCGCCCGTAGCTGGTTGGTATGGTCGATCTGCAGAATGCTGTTCTTCTTCACCACCGCAAATAACACCAGGATGCCAAGCATGGAAAAGATGTTGAGCGACTCATTCATGATGTACACCGAGAACAGCGCGAACGGAATGGTAAGCGGCAGCGACAAAAGAATGATCACCGGGTAAAGCCAGCTCTCAAGCTGCGCCGCAATCACCAGGTACATGAAGATCAGCGACATCAGGAACACCGTAAAAAATGCATTGCTGGATTCATCCAGGTTCTTCGATGTACCCGACAAAGTCGTCGAATAGCCCGGCTCCAGATTCAGATTCGCCACCACCTCATTCGCAGCATCAATCACCGACTGCTGAGAAAAGCCCGGTTCCACGTTAGCGCTCACCGTCACCTGACGACGGCGATTCATGCGCTGGATTTCCGTCGGCCCGTCACCCGGCGCAAACGTGATCACATCTGTAATCGGCACAATCCCCAGCCGGCTGCTTGGTACCGTCACCTGGCTCAAGATCTCAGGATCATTACGAATCTCCGGCGCACCGCGCAGGTTAACCTCATAGCGCTCGCCGCCTTCATAATAGCTGCTGACCTCATCGCCCGCTACCAGGATGCGCAGAGTCTGAGCAATATCACTCACGCTCACACCCAATTCCGCCGCCTTCGCACGATTAATCTCCACGCCATATTGCGGCTTGCCCATCACCAGTGACGAGTTCACATCCACCGTGCCCGGAGTCTCTTGCAACTTGGCCATGATCTGATCTGAGTATTCCTCCAGTTTCGAAAAGTCCGGCCCGCTCACCACATATTCCACGTCGCCCCCTTGAGGCCCCCCCTCCTGCCCGGTCCCCACACTGGTTTTCAGGTTCAGATGTTCATACTGCGGCAGAATTTCGCTTCGGACATAAGCCATCATCTCAAACTGGTCATAACTTCGATCCTCAATGGGCAGCAGGCCAACATCAATAGAGCCCTCATTAGATGCCCCGCCTGCACCCGCATTGGCCGACGTATACGTCACGCCTTCCAGCGAACGAACCTGCCGCGCCATGCGTTCTAATATAAGCTGTGTCGTCTCCAGGCTCGTCCCTTCCGGGGCCCGTACGCTAACGGCAAATTCAGACAAGTCATCATTCGGCACGAAGTTCTTGTTCACACGCTTAGCCAGCGTCGGCACAGTAGCCAGCGTAGCCAGGCAGACAAGCACCACCAGCCAGCGATGGCGCAAAGAAAAAGCCAGCATGGCCAGATAAACCCGCTCAACCACCGCGTAGGGCGCCCAGCGTGACCACCAGCTCGCCTTCTTTTCCTGAGGCTCTTCGGGGTTATCGCTCCCGGATTTCAGGGCGTCAGCATTCTCTTCCGCCGCGGCGTCATTATCCTTCGAGCCCTTCTTCCGCAGCATACGCGCACTCATCATGGGCGTCAGAGTAAAGCTCACCAACAGACTCACCGCGATCGCAAAACTCATTGTGATACCAAAGGATTTCATGTAAATCCCGACAATGCCGCTCATAAACGCAATCGGCAAAAACACGGCAATCAGGCTGAGAGTAATCGCCAAAACGGCCAGGCCAATCTCCCGCGTCGCATGGATCGCCGCCTCATACGGGCCATAGCCCTTCTCATCAATATAACGATAAATATTTTCCAGAACCACGATCGCATCGTCCACCACGATACCCACGCTTAGGGTCAGCGCCAGCATCGTAACCATGTTCAAGGTCAGGCCCATCATCCACATCAGACCAAAGGTGCTCACCACGCTGATGGGAATCGCAATAGCGGCAATCAGCGTCGATCGCCAGCTCGCCAAAAACATCAGCACCACCATAGACGCAAAGAGGCTGCCCATGATAAGATGTTCTTCCACCGCATGCAAGGCAGCCTTAATAAAGATCGCATCATCCTTCAAAATCCGGAACGCATAGCCCGGCGGCAGATCCGCTTCGATCTCATTCAGCCGGCTTTTGACCGCATCAATCACCGCCACCGAGTTTGTCTTCGATTGCTTTCTGATGCGCATCACTACGGTCGGGTCGCCGTTCAGCGTGGAGAGACTCGTTTTTTCCTGGGCAGTATCTTCCACACGCGCGACATCGCCAATGGTAACCGTCCGGTCACCCTTCCGACCAATGGGCACCCTGCGCAAATCGCCCACATCGCCCACCCGGCCCAGCGTGCGCACGGTATATTCCTCCGCCCCACGCTTCATCGTGCCGCCCGGTAACTGCGCATTCTCCCGACGCAGCGCCGTGGCCACATCGGTCATAGTAAACCCTTCCGCTCTTAGGCGCACCGGATTCACATAAACATTTACCTGACGCTCTTCGCCGCCCACGATCTGCACCTGTCCCACGCCGTAAGCCCCTTCCAGGCGGCGGCGCAAAACTTTATCCGTATACTCCGTGATATCACGCAGATCCGCCGGAGCACTCACTGCAACAGTCATAATAGGAGAGGCATCAGGATCCACCTTCTCCACCACCGGCTCCTCCACATCATCAGGAAGATCCATCATGATCCGGTTGATGCGATCGCGCACCTCCTGCGCCGCCACGTCCGGGTCTTTCTCCAGTTCAAACTCAATAAAGATCAGGCTCTGACCTTCCACACTGGTCGACCGCAATTCCTTAATCCCGCTGACAGTGTTCACCGCTTCCTCAACCAGGTCGGTGATTTCCGTCTCCACCTCTTCCGGCGCCGCACCGGGCAGCACCGTCACCACGGTAACGAAAGGCAGTTCAATATCCGGATAGCGATCCACCCCCAGCCGGAAGTAACCAAACAACCCCGTAACGCACAGAAGGGCCATCAAAACCGACGCGAAGACCGGCCTGCGAACACAAATTTCCGCTAATTTTTGCACAATAAATACCTCTTACAGAAAGCCTGATACGGTCGCCCGCCCAGTCTTATCGAATCCTGATTCCGTCTTCCACTTCGAGAGCATTACTCACCACCAGCTCTCCACCCTTCAGCCCAGCCTTGATCTCCACATACCCCTGGCGGGTTTCGCCCGGCACTACCAGCGTCGCCCGCGCGATGCCTTCGTCCACCACAAACACCTGCGCCACGTCATCCCGCTTGCGCAAAGCACTGGCAGGCACACGCACACCATCACGATCAGACCCCAGGTGAAGCTGCGCCGTCGCAAAAAGCCCCGGTTTCAAAACTTGCTCCGGATTATCCACCAGCGCCTCCACGGCCAGCGTGCGAGTATCGTCCAACACCGGGGAAATGTTTTTCACCGTACCCTCAAAAGTCTGCCCGGGAAATGCATCCACCGTAAACCGCACGATCTGATCACGAGAAATCTGCCCCACGGCCTGCTCGGGTACATTCAAGACCAACCGTAGCGGATCCGTCCGCACCAGCACCGCCGCCCGCGCCCCGCCCATCACATGTTCACCCGGCGAAACAGCTTTCTCCACCACCGCACCATCAAAAGGCGCCCGCACAGTCATATCTTCCAGGAACTGACGATCTGTTTTTACCCGGGTCAGGGCCGTTTGAAACTGCTGATAAAGCTGCGACGCCTGCGCCACCGCCAGCTCATACTGCTGCCGTGCGGTGACAAAAACATTGCGCGTCTGATCATACTCTTCCGGAGAAATTACTTTGGATTCAAACAGCTTACGATCCCGATCGTGATTAGACTGAGCCAGTTCGAGCGCCGTCCTGGCCACTCGCACATCCGGTTGTTTCTGAGGATCAAACTCTTCCGTTGCCGAGCTCAGCCCCAGGCGCACCATCAGCTCCGCCGCAGAGGCTTCCGTCTGAGCCAAAGTGTTCCGTGCATCTGTCATATCAAGCTGCACCAGCACGTCTCCCGTTTTCACGAGGGAGCCCCGGTCTACCAGCACCTTTTCCACCACGCCCCCTCGCTTCGCCGCCACCTCGCTGTGCTCGTCTGCCGCAAGGGAGCCCGTCAGCAGGATAGTCTCAGGCAGGCTGATTTTCACGGCAGTTGTCGTCGCCACATCCTCGCGGATCAGCTCCGCCGCATCTTCCTTCACCACACCCAACTGGGCCTGGGCAGCGCTGTTCCGTTGCTGGCATCCGCAAAGCACCAAGGCCGCCGCCAGCACCATCACAACTGGAAATGTCCGATTTAATTTCCCACTAAGACCCATCGTCACCGTCACCAAATCCTAAAAGAATTCGCTTCTTATTTTCCACTGGGCGACCCGGCCGCCTTCCCACTCTGTTTAGCTTTCTCAGAAACCCCTTTTCCGGTAGACGCCGGCTCTTTCTGCAATTCCAGTAAAAGCGTTCTGATTTTCTCAAAACTCTCCAGGAGCTCCGTCTGTTTATCTGGATGCAGGCGATCCAAAATCGCCTCAAAATGCTTCTCCTGGGCTTGAACGCTCTTAGCCAGAATCTCCCGGCCCTCATCGCTCAGCCCCACCAGCACTACCCGCCGGTCCTTTGGCGACAGCTCTCGCACCACCAGGCCCGCCTGAACCATTTTGTCCACCACAGCCGTTGCGCCCGACATCGTCACGCCGATCTGCTTCGCAATGGCCGACATCTTCTGCGGTCCGTTTGCGTCAATCGTCATCATGATTTTTCGATGCGTCCACGTCAAATCCGCCGCACCGTCAGTGCTCATGGGCATCAGAAAAATTTGACTGATCACACTCGTAAAAACATCGTTCAGCGAGCGTAACTTCTTAAAATCCACCATGTCTTATCGACTCCACTTTGATCAGGTTTGAATTACCTGACACGGCCAAAACTATTTCACGAATTAAACTATTTATGTATCGAAGTATAAGTCGCCGTATCATCGTGGGGCGAGCCATCACTAACGTGCAACAGGCCATTCTTTTAGCAGAGGCTATCCGCTCCCCCTTCTGCTGAACGATTCCGCCCTTGCTCTGTAAGCCGTACCCGGACAACATTTAGATCGAGAAAGACCTGTAACCCGAAATGGCCCTTCAAGCTGGAATCGTCGGACTGCCCAACGTCGGCAAAAGCACCCTCTTTAACGCCATCACCGCCGCCGGCGCCGAAGCCGCAAACTATCCCTTCTGCACCATCGAGCCTAACGTGGGCGTCGTGGAAGTCCCAGACAAGCGCCTTCAAACCCTGACGACCATGGTCAAACCCCAAAAGACCATCCCCACCACCTTCGAGTTTGTAGACATTGCCGGCCTGGTCCGCGGCGCATCAACCGGTGAAGGGCTTGGAAACCAGTTTCTCGCCCACATCCGCGAGGTCGATGCCATTATCCAGGTTGTCCGCTGTTTTGAAGACGATGACATCACCCATGTCTCCGGCAAGATTGACCCGCTCGACGATATCGAAACCATCAACCTCGAACTGATCTTCGCGGATCTCGCCTCGATGGAAAAGCGCGTCGAGCGCACCGTTAAGGCCGCCCGGGGCGATAAGAAACTCGAGCCCGAACTTGCCCTCGCTCGCCGTCTCGTCGAACATCTGCAGACAAACCGCCTCGCTTCTCGCATGGAAGCAACCGAAGACGAACAGAAAATCATCCACTCGTGGCAGCTCCTCACCACCAAACCCCTGCTGTTTTGCTGCAATGTGTCAGAAGATGAGGCCGGTAACGCAGACGCCAACCCCCACGTCCAGCGCGTGCGCGAGTACGCCGCCAAAGAAGGCTGGGAAACCGTCAGCATTTCCGCAAAAGTCGAAAGCGAAATTGCCACTCTCGAGCCCGACGAAAAGGAAATGTTTCTTCAGGAACTGGGTTTGGAAGAAAGTGGTCTCGACCGTCTCATTCAAAGCGCCTATCATCTGTTAGGCCTCGCCACTTACCTTACCGCCGGAGAAAAAGAAGTGCGCGCCTGGACCTTCCAGCGTGGCTGGAAAGCCCCCCAGTGCGCCGGTGTCATTCACTCTGATTTCGAAAAGCTTTTCATCCGCGCTGAAGTCGTCGCCTATGATGATCTCGTCGCCGCGGGCAGCATGGCTACCGCGAAATCCGCCGGCAAACTCCGCATTGAGGGCAAAGACTACGAAATGCAGGACGGCGATATCTGCAACTTCCGCATCGGCGGCTAACACCCGCGCATCCGTATAGAGCATGATCAAACTATAGGCCTGCCGGGCCGCTGGAATTAATGTCAGCGGCTGCAATACAGACCTAATAGTGGATACTGTCTCATGAAGTCAGCCAGAAACCAGGATCCGGTTGAATCGAAGTCATTTCAAATGGCCACAAGCCATCCGCTTCCATTAGACTTGGAAACCGCACCCGAATTTGCTCCCAGGCCGCGAGGCGTAAGGGCCTATGTCGGCGGTCTTCTTTACATCGAAGGAGCCGTGGTGCTGTTGATGGGCCTAGTCATTCTGGGCAGTTACTGGCCCCCCGTTGAAGCCTACGGCCGACCCGCCAATCCAGTCAGCAAACTCGGCCTGTGGATGGTCATCGCCGCGTTGATTTATATGGTGGTTGTCGGCATCGGAGTGTTTCTTTACAGCCTGTGGAAACCCGGGCGATTTGCCCGCTATGATGACACCCGCCCCCTCGTCGTCCGGGCACGGCGGTATGCATCCATGAAAAGACGCACCCGGTATATCTTCGACAACACCATCACCTGCGAAGAAGACGCCGAAGAAGCCATCCATGCGCGCAACTTGTATTAACGCATTTCGCTGAAGTGCTTCAGCTACTCGCTGCTGGCTTCAGCCTGTCGAATTAATTCCTTCATCTGCCGCGCCGTATCCACAACTCCCGGCCCCAGCAGCAACACATGCGGATCACTCCACCCATAAACCCGTCCGCTTTTTACGGCCGATAACGTACTCAGCCGTCCCCACGGTCCCATCAGTTTTGCCGGACCTTTTTGATTTTCCACACCGGATGATTCCCCATAGCTGAAATCAATAATCACATCAGGATCCGCCCGAATTATTTCTTCTACAGAAACTGCCGTTCTGCCCGGCAGGGCGAGTTTTCCCCCTGCCAGCTCAAACAGTTCGCCCAGGAAAGTCGCCTGATACATATTGCGAAGCCCCGCCGGATCCCGGCTGACAATCAGCACACCTCTCACCATCCCGGCCCCGCCCGTTGTGGTCGCATCCCCGTCCCCGGCTGGTCGCAAACCATCCAGATCACTCCGAATACTCCCAGCCAGCTTTGCCGCCTCAGAGGTGTGTCCGGTCAACGCCCCCACCTGCTCCACGGCGGTATAAAGCTCCGCCAGTGAATCCACCGCAAACAATTCCGATTTGATCCCCAGCGCCCGCAGCCGCGTCGCAAAATCCGCCTGGCTCCGAAATAAAAAAACCACATCCGGACGCAGACGCACAACAGTCTCCAGGCTCGGATTCATCAGGCCTCCAACACGAGGCAACCGGCGGGCCTCCGGCGGATAAAGGCAATAGTCACTCACACCCACCATTTGCCCACCCGCGCCAAGAGCAAAAGCAATCTCGGTCACATTCGGCACCAGCGAGACCACGCGCGTGGTGGCATGATTCGCCTCCGTTGTCGTCGCACAAAAAAGCCTGGCCGGGGAAATCATCCCCTGCCAGGCCATTATGAAAACGATTAGACAAAAGCGCGCCGTCATTTGCAACGAAACGCCCCGGTTCTTAGTAGCGGTAGTGTTCAGGCTTGAACGGGCCTTCCACTTTCACGCCGATGTATTCTGCCTGCTCCGGGCTGAGCTTGGTCAGATTCACCCCAAGCTGATCCAGATGCAGACGAGCCACTTTCTCATCCAGCTCCTTCGGCAGAACGTAAACCTGTCCCGACTGATACTTACCAGAATCTCGCTCCAGCCACAGGTCAATCTGGGCCAGCGTCTGGTTTGTAAAGCTATTGCTCATCACAAAGCTCGGGTGACCCGTAGCGCAGCCAAGGTTAACCAATCGCCCACGAGCGAGGATCGTCACCCGCTTGCCGTCAGGCCATTCGATCTGATCCACCTGCGGCTTAATCTCATAGACCTTCAGGTTCGGATCGTTCATCACGGCATTAACCTGAATCTCAGAGTCAAAGTGTCCGATGTTACACACAATAGCCTGATGCTTCATCTGGGCCATGTGTTCCTTGGTGATCACGTCAAAGTTGCCCGTGGCCGTCACGAAGATGTCGCCATATTTGCAGGCATCTTCCATCGTCACCACTTCATAACCTTCCATAGCCGCCTGCAGTGCGCAGATAGGATCAATCTCCGTCACAGAGACGATCGCGCCAAGGCCACGGAAGCTCTGAGCGGTGCCCTTGCCCACGTCGCCATAACCACAAACGATCACACGCTTGCCGGCGATCATCACGTCCGTGGCACGCTTCACCGCGTCCACACAGCTTTCGCGGCAACCATACAGGTTATCAAACTTGGATTTCGTGCAGCTATCGTTTACGTTAATCGCCGGGAAAGGCAGACGCCCCTCGCGAGCCATTTCGTACAAGCGATGCACACCCGTCGTGGTTTCTTCGCTCACGCCACGCAGCTTCTCAGCCATTTTGCGCCAGATCTTCGGGTTTTCGTCCAGAGTCTTGTTCAGCAGCGTGTCCACCAACTGAATCTCTTCGTTAGACGTATTAATCTCCGGCTTCTTGCCGGTCTTTTCAAATTCCAGTTCACGCTCGGCACCGCGCACGATCAACAGTGTGGCATCGCCACCGTCGTCAACGATCAGGTCAGGGCCGCCGTCCTCATGAGACAGCGCCAGCTTGGTGTATTCCCAATACTCCTCCAGCGACTCGCCCTTATAGGCAAACACTGGAATGCCGCGCTCAGCAATAGCCGCCGCAGCGTGATCCTGCGTGCTGTAAATGTTGCATGATGCCCAGCGGACATCCGCCCCCAGATCAACCAGCGTTTCAATCAGAACCGCCGTCTGGATGGTCATGTGAAGCGAACCGGTCACCTTCGCTCCGGCCAGCGGTTTTGAATCCGCATATTCTTTACGCACAGCCATCAGGCCCGGCATTTCATGCTCGGCAATTGCGATTTCGTCGCGGCCAAACTTGGCCAGGGAAATATCTTTAATGATATAATCAGCGGTAGTGGTGACGCTCATTCCAGTTCCTTTACGCATGGGTCGACTTACCATAAAACAGCCACGCCAGCGCCCTAGTTAATCTTTGATATAAATCAAAGAAACAACCCGGTTTCCCGGCGGGATATTCATTTATCGGCTGCCACTGCCGCAGCCAAAACATCATTTGTCATTTACCCCGCTTAGTAAAGCCTGAA
>CAYUGQ010000003.1:0-45128 GCA_964444305.1 uncultured Candidatus Sumerlaeota bacterium | reverse complement strand
CAGGCATCTACAACGGCAAAACCCTCGTCATCAATTGGCCTCTGTGGCAGGAAGGCGCAATGGGCCTCAAAAACGGCGAGCAAGCTGCGCTCTACATGAAAATGGCCGCTCAAGAATATGGGCAGGAACTGCTCGCCACACAAACTGGATTGGAAGTCTGGCGCGACATCTTGCGGTCAGGCTCGGTCCAAACACTCGTTATGGTTGGCAAGCCGTCCAGAGTCGAGAAATTCCTGAAGAGGGCGTATCAAGGGAAGCGGCTCGCAGTTGCTTCTCACGCCATATTGCATGCAGCGGGTGAAAAGGAAGCATATCAATATGCCAACAAGGTGGAGGAGGTCTATTCCCTAATATTGCCTTCGGTTCATTCCGAAATGGAGTACCTGACTTTCTGTCCTTTTGAGGAAAAAACAGCTGGATTCTCGATGTCGGGTACTTACCTGAACCCTAGGAAATATCCAGAGGAAAGAAGCTATATCCGCCGCAAGCAGACCGAAATGCGGCAGGTACTGTTCTGCAAGGAGGATTTTAACGCTACACAATTCATATTCGACTTTGGCTGTGGTCATGGAACCGATGTGATCCAGATCGGCTCACTATTTCCTCATATCCAGGTTCATGGTTTCACTATTACCGAGGGGCAGGCCTCCCTGGGTTATCAGCGAATCCTTAATCGAAATCTTGAGGACCGGGTGCGCATCTTTCATAAGGACAGCACCAAGGATTGCTTTCCAGCGAAATACGACCTGATTTTCGGCATAGAAGTCACGCCCCATATCAAGGATAAGAAAGCGCTATTTGACAACATTTGCAATTCTCTCAATGAGAACGGTCGGATCCTTCTGATGGACGTGATTTCGAAAGAAGGCGATATGGACGACGCCGATGTGGGGATCAGCATACCGAGTCTGCGCGATTGGCTGGATCTCATATCCGGATTTGGTCTTGAAATCGATGAATATATTGACGTCTCGCCACAAATCGCCAATTTTCTTTACGACCCGGAAGTCGAGAGCCATGTTAGGAATTTGCCCGAAGCAGTTAAGAAGACTTACCAAGGATACGCCGCCTTTTCCGCCTCCCTCGAAAAAGGGTTAATGAGCTATGTATTGGTCAAATTAAAAAGAAACACCGATCGGGATGAACAAAGACTTCACGCACACAATGCGGAAAAGGTGCGCAACCCCACTCTTTATCCGACCGCGTTGAAAGAAATGCTTGCCCGGGGAAAGACACCTTATCCTGCTCCGGATAAACCGAGCACTGCCAAGCCATCGACCCAGGGTCTCGCCGTTGTGGTTTCGCAACAAAGCGGCACTGCTCATGCACCTGCAGTGGCAAAGACCTATCCATCTGCCGCTAAAACCACAGTTTCATTGCTGCAACTCCAACAGGAACTGCGCGCCAGTTTGGCCACCACCCTGCAGATGGTTGCCGCGACTATCGACCTTGAGCAGCCCTTCGGCGATTTGGGATTGGATTCCTTTCTCGGGTTGGAGTGGGTCACCTTGATTAACGCCAAATACGGTACAGGACTGCCGAATATCGTTGTTTACGACTACCCGAACATACGGCAGCTGGCACTCTTCCTTCAGCAAGAAATGGGGAAACTCCCTCTTTCGATTTCGCGCTCTTCACCGGTACTAGAGCAGAGTGTTCCGCCACCCGCTGCAATACAAAGCGGCGTTTCGCCAGCGCAAATTCAACAGGAACTGCGCGCCAGTCTGGCCGCGACGCTGCAGATGTCGGCCGCGACTATTGACCTCGACCAGCCCTTCGGCGATTTGGGATTGGATTCCTTCCTTGGTCTGGAGTGGGTTACCGCGATCAACGCCAAGTACGGAATGGAACTGCCGAACATTATTGTTTACGACTATCCGAACATCAGACGGCTCGCGCTTTTACTGGCGCAGGAAATTGCCAAACTACCGACTGTCGCACAGCAAGCCGCTACTCCCACAAAGATGCGCACTGCACCTGTGGGGCAGCCTGCTATCCAGCAGTTCTTCAACACAAAGCCAAGGCGACATGACGGTAGGGTTTCGCGGAAAGCCCGCGTTCTGACGCAGGCGGACACGATGCAGGCAGACAAAATCGCCATCGTTGGCATGTCGGGGCGCTACCCTCAAGCGAACAACCTGCAGGAATATTGGAACAATTTGGTCCAGGCCAAAAATTCCATCGTTGAGATACCGGCTTCTCGCTGGGACATCAATCGTTATTACGATCCTGATACCTCGAAGAAAGACAAAATGTATTCCAGGTGGTTAGGGGTGCTTGATGATATCGATTGCTTCGATCCGTTGTTTTTCCGGATTTCTCCACAGGAAGCAGAGACAATGGATCCGCAGCACCGCCTGTTTTTGGAAGAGAGCTACAAGGCTTTTGAAGACGCGGGTTACAGCAGCAGCAGCCTGAACAATGCGAAATGCGGCGTTTACCTCGGGATTTCAAACAACGAGTACCACATGCTGTTGGTAAAAAACAATGTCTTCTCCGCCAACATAACGAGTAATCATTTATCTATCGCTGCCGCGAGAATCGCTTACCATTTGAACTTGAAGGGTCCTGCCATTTCAGTGGATACCGCCTGCTCTTCGTCGCTGGTTGCCATTCATCTTGCCTGCCAGGCACTGCGGAGCGGCGAAGTCAATATGGCCCTCGCCGGCGGGATCAGCTTGTGGATAACGCCGGAATCCCATATCGGTATGTGCCAGGCAGGCATGCTGTCGCCGCAGGGGCAATGCAAGACTTTTGACAACTCCGCCGATGGCATAGTCGTGGGCGATGGTGTAGGCGCGCTCGTAATGAAACGATTGCAGGATGCGATCGCCGACAATGACACAATTCATGGCGTTATTTTGGGCTCCGGTACCAACCAAGATGGCAGAACCAACGGTATCACGGCACCCAGCGTCAACAGCCAGGCCGACCTTTTGCGCGAAATCTATGCAAAGTACCGCATAGATCCGGCAAGCATTGGTTATATAGAAACCCACGGGACCGGCACCAAGCTGGGGGATCCCATTGAATTGTCGGCTCTCGCGACAGTTTTTAAAGAAAAGACCGCCCGGCAAAACTACTGTGCGCTTGCTTCGGTAAAAAGCAATATCGGGCATACCGCCGCCGCCTCAGGTGTCGCCAGCGTGCACAAGGTTCTGCTGTCAATGCGACATCGAATGTTGGTGCCGACGCTGCACGTGAAACAGACGAATTCCCATTTCGATTTCAAAAATTCGCCTTTTCACATTAATCTGGAACTGACGGCGTGGGAGGTCGCTGCGGGGTCCGCGCGCCGCGCGGGCGTAAGCTCTTTCGGCTTCAGTGGTACCAACGCTCATCTGGTATTGGAAGAATATAGGACGCCACAAACACCGCAGCAGGTTGTACCGGGAAATAACGTCATCATCCCTCTGTCTGCGAGAACTGCAGAACAGCTGCAGCAAAAGGTGCGGGACTTATTGGATTTTGTCCGCGCACACAAGCAACCGATCGACCTTGCCGCTATGGCCTTCACCCTACAGATAGGTCGAGATGTGATGGAGCACCGTTTAGGCTTCATCGTAGGCTCGATCGACGAGCTCGTAGAAAAAATAACGAATTACGTAAGCGGCGTGCGAGACATTGCTGGCGTATACCACGGGGAAATTGACCGCAACTCGGAAAGCCTCAACATCATTGGGCAGGACGATGAGATGCGGCGGGTGGTGGAAGGCTGGATCAATCAAAGAAAACTGCCGAAACTACTGGAACTCTGGGTCAAGGGTCTGGAATTCGAATGGACCCAACTCTACAAAGGGTTCAAACCCAGACGCATCAGCTTGCCTGCTTATCCGTTCACCAGAGAGCGCTACTGGATAAACATAGCTGCCGTACGGCAGCATATTGGTTCGTCAGCGCAGCTGCATCCGTTGCTGCATACCAATACTTCCAACCTGAGCCGGCAGAGCTACAGTTCCATTTTTGACGGCGATGAATTCTTCCTGCAGGACCATCAGGTAAATGGTCGGAAAACCCTGGCGGCGTTCTCTTATCTGGAAATGGCTCGCGCTGCCGTAGAGTATGCTACTGCGGTCCGCCAAGAGGGCACTTTGCTCAAACTCCATAACATCGTCTGGGTGCAACCCTTCGCATTCGCCGAAAATCTAGAACTCACCATTTCTCTCACCGCAAAAAACGGCGAACAGGTCAGCTACGAGATATACAACGTGGATGCCGAAGGTGAGGAAATTCTCCATTGCCAGGGCGAAGCTGCGTTCCAATACAATATAGCGCTTGCACCGGTGAATATCCCGCAACTACGGACGCAATTAAGCCAGGACGAACTGACGCCAGACATGCTTTATGAAGGTTATGCCAGGCAGGGGATCCATTACGGGCCATCCCATCGCGTCGTCAAATCCATCCATCGCGGAGATGGTCAGCTGCTTGTCCAACTGCAGCTGCCTGAAGCTCTTCAAAACAGCCAGCGGGAGTATTGGCTGCATCCTGGTTTAATGGACGGTGCACTGCAAACTATTACCTGCCTCGCAGGCTTTTTCGTCCCATTGTCCGGGCAACCCATATTTCCCTTCGCGTTGGAATCCGCCAATGTTGTGTCGGCCTGTTCAGGGGAAATGTACGCGTGGGTGCGTTTATCCCCCGACAGCAGTGGTTTGCTCAAACAGCAAACCAAAATAATAAAAATGGATATCGACCTCACAGATCGGGAAGGGAATATCTGCGTACAAATGCAGGGACTCTCCTTCGAAAATCAGAGCAATGAACTGGGCTATAAGCTTCAAAAAACGGGTAAGGATTGGCTCGCCCTGTCAGAGGACTGGATTGCTGCACCCTTGCCTGCTGAGGTGGACTGGACGCGCAGAATCGATGCCAAGTGCGACCACCGCGTTCTGGTACTTAGCGAAGACAAGCGCGACTTCGAGATAATGCGAGCCTTTTGCCGCGAACTTGGGCAGGCATGCGGTAAGGCTGAGGATCTGTGGAATCTCAGCCACTTGCCTATCAAAATTGGCGGCAAGCCGGACCTGAAACGCTACTTGGCAGGCTCCAGCAGTCCGCAGGCGATCTTTTTGTTTCTGCCGCGATCATCTGCCGATCCGGTTCGCGAAATAGAGATGGTATACAACTGTATTCAGTCGCTGCTGCAAATGGCGGCGGCGTTATCTGTTCAGTTCTACTGCTGCTATGAGGAAGAGTCCGCCAACCGCTCGTTATATCGGGAAGGTTTAGTGGGATTGTTCAAATCAGCCATGCTCGAAAGCATGGATCACCGCTATCGTTGCATGGCTTATGACAGCCAACTGACGGCAGAGGGAAGTCACGTTACAAACGTGATGCGGGAATGGCTCTGCGACGAGACGTTTGCGATAAATGTGGAAAGAGTGCCTACGCTGCGTATTTTGCCGGGTGAACGTTTCGAATTGCAGGTAAGTGAGATGGCCGAATACCAGCCGCTCCCACAACCTCCGGCTTTCCGCAAGGGGGCGACCTACCTGATGATCGGTGCACTGGGCGAAGTAGGGGAGCTGATTTGTCGTGAATTGGGACGGCACTATCAGCCCCAGCTGATCATTTTTTCGAGACGCAACGAGAAGGAAGTCGCCGAGAATCTCAAGCGAATCGAAATGTCTGGCGCCCGCTTGCTATACCGTTCAGTGGACATTTTGGATCAGGCTGCTCTGGAAAAGGAAATGCAATTTTTGAAAGCAAGCGAAATTTCAGTTCACGGTGTGATCCATATGGCGCGTCAAGTAAAAGACTCGCCCATTCTAAAGAAGAGTTTCCGAGAGTTCAGTGACGTCATGTCCGCAAAGGTACAAGGTACTCTGAATATCGACGCTGTGACCGCGCGCGAGCCTCTGGAATTCTTTATGATCTATTCGTCAATGGCTGCTTTCGGGATTAAAGGCTCGCCGGATTACGCTTATTCCACGGCATTTCAGAATGCGTTGGTAAGGAATCGCAACCGGCTGGTTGAGCGAGGCGAACGATCAGGACGCGCGCTCGCCATTTGCTGGGGACAGTGGGAGGTCGATGGTGCTATCACGGTGGATAAAATGCCTGCCCGCCTTGACCGTCTGCAACAGCTCGGAATGGATTTTATCAATGCACCTTCGGCGATGACCGTGATGGAGATTAGCTTTGACAACCGTTCCGACGTTGTTGGCTTTGTAGCGGTGAACGATCGGGAAAGGGTTGCCCATATGTTGGGTTTTGAACGCAAAACGTCCATCAGTGCCGACGAAATCCATACCATCATTAAATCGTTCGAAACGGGTGAAATTTCGCGGCGAGATTTTGCTGTCTTTTTGAACACCTTGACGGAAGAGGACTATACCGGACCCTGCCGAGTAAAAATCATTCAGGCCATCAAAAGTTTCCAACGAAGGAAGGTTATGCGTTTCGAAACGGGGCCAGCGAATCGCTGGAATGATCGTCCTGCAAAAAACTTTGGCACGGCTTTCGAGCAGCGGCCTTCGGTGGCTGATTCCAGGGCTGTCGCTACAAAGCCAATTGCTGCCAAAATTGAACAAGGCAACAATCTTGAGTCTTTCGCCAGGCAGATTGCCGGTAGCGTAGAAAAAGTACTCGGTCTAAAGGAAGGGTCGCTGGAATTCCATAAATCGTTCCAAGACTACGGTCTGGACTCCATCAGCGCTGCGCAATTATCTTCAGTTCTAGAAAAGCAGTTCAAGCTGGCCATTTCACCCAACTGGCTGATTGAATATCCGACTGTAACCGCACTGGTGGGCAAGTTAGCTCTGGAGATCAAAGGCGCGGAATCCGTATCATGAACACATTTTTGCAAACGCCCTTTCAAACAAAATGGGTTATCGCAATAAAACGGACAATTTCGAAAAAGGGAAAAACTCGCTGTGTTTGAAGAAAAACGATATGGTCGGCTGACATTTCCTGGCACTTTGGCTTTTTCAAAGGCCGTAATGGCCATTTGCAGCATTAGAGACCGATTCAGGGGGCCACCTACCGGAAACGGCGGGCGGCGATTGCGAGATATACCCAGGCTTACTCCAATCTCTCCGCCCCGCTAAGGCAACGACGATACGATTACGCGCATAAACCACAGGATATGTTGAGACAGGAATAATGAGTACAACCACCAATCAGAAAATTGCTGATCTCTTTTCTGGCAAATTTGCTCCAAAAACAGTACAAGAGGCTCCCGACGAAGTACAGGAGGAGGTTGCAAAAAAAGTGACCTTCAGTTACCTGTTTTTCTCCGATGTGCGCAAAGATGTTCCGGACAGAGAAAAATACCGTTTTTTGCGCGAGCTGGTCGAATTCGCCGATCAGTCCGGTTTCGAGGCTGTGTATTTCCCAGAACGACACTTTCACGAATTCGGCTCGATTTTCGCCAACAATGGTATTGCGGCGGCCTATTTCGCGCCCTTGACCCGCAATATTCGATTGCGCACGGCCGCCGTGACTGCGACGCTGCATCACCCAGTTGAAATCGTTGAAAACTGGGCAATGGTGGATATTTTGTCGGACGGACGCGTGGACCTGGGATTTGGCAATGGCTGGAATAAAGCGGATTTTGTATTGTCGCCGGACACCTATAAAGATCGCATTTCGTTGCGTAACGAACGCATCCCTGTGATACAGCAACTCTGGCGCGGCGAGACTGTGAATTTCCCGGGTCCCGAAGGAGAAATGTTTCCGGTCACGGTTTATCCGCGCCCAATCCAACCAGAGCTCAACGTATGGTACGTGACAACATCGCAAGAAGGATTCGAGTACGCCGGTAGACAAGGCTACAACGTATTCACCATGCTGTCGGGAATAGACTTGAATGAGCTCGGCAAGAAGACGGAAGTGTACCGACGGGCCCGAAAGGAGGCGTCGTTGGATCCTGCTACCGGAATTGTCTCCCTGATGATGCACACTTTTACCCATCCAGATGCTGAATGGGTTCAGCGCGTTGTAGCGGCGCCTTTTAAAGAATATATCCGCAGTAGCCTGCTGCCCCATATGAAGGCGGCCGGCAGAGAGTTGGGCGACAAGGACAAAATGGAAAAAATGGTCGAATATTCCTACGCGCGTTACTTTCATACGGGCGGCATATTTGGCTCCGTCGAAGATTGCAGCGTTCAAGTAAAAAAAGCGATCAAGGCTGGAGTGAACGACATAGCCTTTCTCCAGGACTTCGGAGTGGATTACACCGCGGTTAGGAGCTCGTTAGAGTATTTAAAACAACTGATGGATCTGGAACTTAAATCAGGCTGACTACTGGTGGCTGGATATGGGAGGCTTCGGCGCAATGCAATGGGCCGGTCGTTAGGTCTGCGCCGTTCCCAATCGACAGTCGCTGTGCATGAATGGCCAATAGATGTTTCAGAGCAGTAAGCCTAGGGTAGGCGTTAAAAATTAGAGGTCAGTATGGAAAGCAAAAAAGCGGTATCACAAATTATTCGGAACTGGATCAAGGAGGCCGCAGATGAGGACTCGGAAAATGTCGACTCTTTGCGAGCGGACGCGAGCGAACGTCCCGCCGGTTACGCGGAGAAGGGCGCAACTGTTGAAAAACTGGGCGAGTGTTTTTTGGAATTGCTCCGGAGTGCCAACGGCCCCAGCTTCTATGAGCCGGATTGGAAAGTGGGAATTCGATTGCCGGACAGAGACAAGGCCCTGTGTATTTCTTCTGCTGCCAACGAACTTTCGGTGCGCGTGTATCCCGCCGCATATTCTGACGGGGAAAAGTTGGATGCGCGTCTTTCCATACCCTACGAAGAACTTAGACAGCTGATCAATTTCGAGACCGATTATGTGTCGGTAATGGCCAGAAACAAGCGGCTGGATAATCCCGATAAACCTTTCGTAAGGCCTATCTCCGACCTGCTGTTCGCGGCCTATAATGCGTTCTATCTGAAACCAGTGTTTAGAAATACCCTTGTTGAGAAGATTTACAGTACTGGAAAGGTTGCCAATTTATCGGGAGTCGAGCGATTTATCTACCCATGGGCGATTTCGGCGGATATCGGCAACGTGCTCTACGATCTCATCACCGAGCATGAGGTAAATAAAAGCTTGGAAATAGGACTGGCGTATGGCCTGTCCACCTTGTTTATGTGCCAGGCGCATAAGAATAAAAACTACGGTTGCCACACTGCCATCGATCCTTGCCAGTCAGTCGAATTCCAGTCCATAGGTGTCGACCAGATCAAGAAAGCCAATCTTGTCAACCACTTTAGACTGCTGGAAGAAAAAGACTACGACATCCTGCCTGCGCTGCTGAAAGCGGGGGAGAAATTTGGTTTCATTTTTATCGACGGACTGCATATGCACGATTATGTGGTCTTGGATTATTTTTACGGCGATCTGCTGCTTGAACAGGATGGCCTATTGGCGTTCGACGACTGTCACGCACCCGGTGTCAGCTCTGCCGTCGCCTATTTGGAAAAGAACAGAAACTACAGATTTCTGGATCAATATAGCGACCACCGGTTGCGCGTATATCGGAAACTGTCTGAGGACCGCAGGACGATCAACAGCCCTAACCACCACATCGAGTATTTTCAAAAATACCGTGAGCTTTCGGTGACTGGAAATTTGTTAGAGGATGGCGCGGCCGCAAAGTCGGTCAATGCTGCAAAGACGGAATCCGTCGCCATTGTCGGTATTGACGGAGTGTTCCCTAAAGCGTCTGGAATTAGCGAATTCTGGCAATCCATTATTGATGAAAAAACGTTGTATGACCGATATTCCCCGGAATACTTGTATTCGCGCGACCCTAAAAATCTCGGAGAAAAGAGCCTAATCGGCGGCATGCTTGAATCCCCCTTCGAGTTTGATCCCGACTTTTTTAGGATCAGCCATAGCGAAGCCGAAATGATGGATCCCCAGTTGCGGCAACTTCTGATGTCCACGTACCGGTCAATTGAGGATTCTGGCCATACGCTGCACCAGCTGTCGCACAGCAGGGTAGGGGTTTTCGTCGGCACCGAAGGAAGCGACTACAACGAACTTCATCGCTCCCGCGCTGTTAAGGACGGATACTTTCTCAACCATTCCGGAAGCTCCCTGGCCAACAGGCTCTCCTACTTTTTTGATTTCAAGGGGCCTAGCGAAGTCGTCAACACCATGTGTTCGAGCGGTGCATTCTGTCTGTACCGCGCAACAGAATTGTTGCGAAAAAAGGAGATAGATTTCGCAATTGTGGGCGCTGTGAAGATAAATTTTTCGGATGTACCTTTCCAATCGCTGAACGAGCTCAACATAACCTCCACAAAACCCGACTGCTATTCCTTCCATCGTAATTCCGCCGGCTATATACGCTCAGAGGGTGTGGTAACTCTGGTTCTGACATCGGCTGAAAATGCTTCAACTAGAGAAGATTTCGTCTATGCGCACATAAAAGAAATTGCCGTCAACTTTAACGGCAAGGACGGTAACTCGATGTTCTCTCCGAGCAAAAACGGTCAGAAGCAGGTAATGAAAGACTGTTACGGGAAGGCCGGTGTAGCGATGATGGACATCAGCTACGTCGAAGCCCAGGGAATGGGCAATGTAGTTTCGGATTTTGTCGAGTTCAATGCGATCAACGAAGCCTATGATGAGCTGCTGGTCGAGGAGGGTGGTGCGAAAGAGGCATCGGGACCCGCCATATCGACCATAAAACCGATACTCGGCCACATGGAGTGCGTCTCGGCGCTGGGTGCGTTATTGAAAGTATTGCTGACGTTCAAGACCGGCACTGTTTACAGAATTCCTCGTCTAGACCCAAACGATATTAATCCAAAGCTCGACGCCGAAAACAAACATTGCCGCTTACTGACGGAAAGCTGGCGAACAAAGACGGGCCGCCCCATGCTGGCGGCGCTGAACTCTTTCGGCGCTTCGGGCACCAACGTCCATATCGTTCTAGAGCAAAGCTTAACCTCCGTCGCGAACCCTGAAAGCGAAGACGGCGTCAAAAATCGGCAAGAGCAGCTGCTGATCGTATCGGCCCGAACAAAACGCGGCCTGCAGCGATATATCGAAAACATAGGCGGCTTTCTCGATAAAAACTGCGAAGGTCCAGTTCTTCACAATCTTTGTTACACGTTCCAATTGCGCCGTGAGCACCATGAACACCGCGCCGTATTTTATATCGAGCCCGCTCCGGCTGCGGCCCAAGCTGCACAACTGCGCGGGATGCTGTCGCAATATCTGAGTTCGCATCATCAACCCGCCCCCATTCGAGATAATCTAAAAAACAGCGATTACCATTACACGTCTGCTGCGGAAACCCAGGGTATCCAGAACAACGTATTGTTTGACGACGGATTGGCCTGGCTTTCGGGCATGGAGATCGATTGGAAAATGCATCACGCGGACCAACCCCCAAAAACTGGGGGACTTCCGGTGTATCCGTTCGATCTGGAGAATTACAAGCTGAATCTCGAGTTCGTCAGTGGGCAGCCACTTCCAGGCCGCGGCAACGCGTATATTCACCCACTGTTACAAGGAAATACCTCCGATTTCAGTCGCCAAAGCTACAGCTCCCTCCTGAGCGGGCAGGAATTTTTCCTTACTGATCATCGCGTTCACGGCCAGAGCGTTCTGCCTGCTGTGGCGTACCTAGAAATGGCGCGCGCCGCAGTGACACAAGCCGCGCGCGCTCCGGCAAACCAAGTGCTCGAACTGCAGGACATAGTATGGATGCAACCTTTCGTGGTCGCACAGAGCAGGCGTGTCGGTATAGCCCTATTCGAAGGTGACGGCGCGATCAATTTTGAGATCTACGACGCAGAACCAGATACTGCCGCCGAGGCCGGCGAAATCATGCACTGTCAGGGCAGGGCAGTACTCGCAAGTGGAGACGTACCGGATGCTCTGCAACTTGAGCGGCTGCAACAGGAAATGCGGCAGGGCCGAGTCGACCCAACCGACCTCTACAACACTTATTCCAGAATGGGCATAGGCTACGGCCCCGCCCATCGAGGCGTGACCGCTGTTTACAAAGGTGAGAGACAATTGCTCGTCCGAGTCAGTCTGCCCAAGGCCGTTGTCGATACTCGGGCGCATTACTTATTGCATCCCAGCCTACTGGACAGTGCTTTACAGGCCGGCATTGTTCTGTCTGGTGAGCTGGACCAATTGCCCAACCTGCCCGCATTGCCTTTTGCGCTGGAATCCATCCGCGTGATTTCAACGTGTCCAACAGACATATACGCCTGGGTGCGTCGCTCGGAGAGTCGCCAAGCAGGTGGCGTGATAAAGCTGGATGCCGACCTTTGCGATCTTGATGGCAAAGTCTGTGTTCAGATTCGCGGCTTCTCTTCTCGTTTGCTGGAGCAAAAGCCCGAATTGATTGGCGAAGAAAAAGTTGGAGCGCTACTAAGTCGAGAGGCATATGCCGACCAAACCGCGACTTCGTCGGAAGACTCGCTGCACGCGAAGGCTGTTTCTTATTTCCAGACGTTGATCGCCCAGACTTTAAAGACATCGCCACAAAAAATTGAGCCGTCTTGCCATTTTTCCGAGTATGGTCTGGATTCTATTTTGGTCGTTCAATTGACCAATCAGCTGCGCGAAGTATTCTCCGGTATCACCAGCACTCTGTTTTTTGAGGTGCAAAGTGTCGACGGCCTGGTAAATTATTTCCTGCAAAACAGGCGCGCGGAGCTTGCGGCGGTAATACGGTCCCAAGACGTCGCCGCCGGGCAGTTTTCTGAGCTTTCTGTCGATCGTGAACAGGAGGCGGTACGCACCCCCTCGAGAAGTCGCCCACGATTCCTGCAGCCCGTTCCGGTGCCTGTGGCAGGTCGTTCCGTTTTTGACGTTGCGATTATCGGGTTGAGCGGCAGATATCCCCAAGCCAAAAACCTGAGCGAGTTCTGGAAGAACCTTTCGGAAGGCGTGAATTGTATTACGGAAATACCGCGTGATCGCTGGAAATGGGAAGATTTCTATGATGCTGAAAAAGGCAAGCCGGGAAAAATATACAGTAAATGGGGCGGTTTCATGGAGGGCATCGACAAATTCGATCCCCTGTTCTTCAAAATTACGCCCTACGAAGCCGAGCGGCTGGATCCACAGGAACGGCTTTTCTTGGAATCCTGCTATCACGCGATAGAAGATGCTGGCTATACGCCCGCCGCGCTGGAAAAATCCCGCAAAATCGGAGTATTCGTTGGTGTGACGAATTCTATGTACACCAATGCGCCGGAACATTTTTCGTTTGCCAATAGAATTTCCTACCTGTTCAATTTTCAAGGACCGTCCATGGCGGTGGATACCGCATGCTCTTCATCTCTGACCGCGGTGCATCTGGCGCTGGAAAGCATTTACAGTGGGTTGAGCACTTGCGCGATCGCTGGCGGTGTCAATGTGCTTATCGATCCCGCCCACTACATGAGATTGGCAGAAACTGCCGCGTTATCCGCCGACAATCATTGCAAGGCCTTCGGTGAGCACGCGGACGGTTTCATTGATGCCGAAGGCGTGGGTGCCGTCGTTTTGAAACCGCTGAAGCAAGCGGAGCACGACGGGGACCACATATATGGAGTCATTAAGGGCAGCTCCATAAATGCTGGCGGCAAAACGAACGGCTACACGGTTCCCAGCCCGCTCGCCCAGTCTACTTTGGTTACAGAGGCACTCCAACGCGCTGGCGTGCCCGCCGAGCGACTCAGTTATATCGAGACTCACGGCACGGGAACCCCGCTCGGAGATCCGATTGAGATCGCCGGTCTGACACGTGCCTTCCGGGAAACGACCGATAGGAAACAGTTCTGTGCAATCGGGTCTCTGAAGTCGAATATAGGGCACTGCGAGGCCTCGGCCGGCATCGCCGGCTTGACCAAAGTGTTACTTCAGTTGAAACACGGCCTGCTCGCTCCCTCTCTTCATTCGAAGGTCACCAACGCTGAAATCGACTTTAGCCAAACACCGTTCAGAGTCCAGCAGGTCCTGGAGGAATGGAAGCGGCTGTCGCAGGACGGATTTCCCGAAATACCGCGCACGGCAGGCGTATCCTCCTTTGGGATTGGTGGCGCTAACGCCCATATCATCGTGCAGGAATATATTCCGCGACAATATGCGTTACGCAACAGCGGATCTGGCAACAAGGTGATTATTCCCCTGTCTGCCAGAACCGTGGATCAATTGCGGCAAAAAGCTCGCGATCTCCGGAATTTTATACGCGTCGATGAACAGTCGTCGTCACGTGAGAGTTTCGAATTGCCGGCCATGGCCTACACCCTGCAGTCGGGTAGAGAAGCAATGGATGAGCGTCTCGGTTTCATCGTGAGCTCGATTGACGAGTTGGCGGAGCAATTGGACGCTTACCTTGAGGACCGGTTAGATGTTAAAGACGCTTACCAAGGACGGACGAAAGAGAATAAGGACACTCTAACGCTGTTCAGCGCCGACACCGATCTGCAAGAAACCGTGGATAAATGGATAAAGAACAGAAAACTTTCCAAACTGCTGGAATTATGGGTCAGAGGTCTGGAACTGGATTGGGATAAGCTTTACCCAGACGGCAAACCTCGCCGTGTAAGCCTGCCCCTCTACCCATTCGCACGAGAACGCTACTGGATCGATAGGACCTCACGCGCGGCAAAACCTGCACATGCTAGCTCGATTCTGCATCCTTTGTTACACAGCAATACATCGGACCTGAGCCGGCAAAGCTACAGCTCTACGCTAACCGGTGAAGAGTTGTTTCTTGCCGATCACCAGGTACAGGGCCAAAAAGTCCTACCTGCCGTGGCCTATCTGGAAATGGCTAGGGCGGCGGTCGCTAGTGCGCTGCCGGAGGAATGGAAGACTGGCGCTCTCGAGCTGAGCAACATTGTCTGGGGACAGCCTCTTGTCGTGGCAGGCAGCAAACGCACTGACATCGTTCTTTTCCCGAATGGCAACGGGCAGATCGAGTATGAAATCTCCACTTGGGAAGGGGGGCAGGAAACCTTACATTGTCAAGGACTGGCCGCCTTCAGCACGCAACCCGGGCCCGCTAAGCTCAATTTGGCACAGCTCGAAGAGCAAATGAACGAACCAGGTCTCGACATCGAAGAGCTGTACGCGGGATTTGCCAAAATGGGAATAAATCTGGGTGCTGCCCACCGCGCTGTGGGAAGTATTCTCAGGGGCGACGGTCAACTGCTGGCCTGGCTGAAGTTGCCAGCGGTAGTGAAAGACACGGATGACTATGTGTTACACCCAAGCCTGATGGACGGCGCCCTGCAGTGCTCTCTCGGCCTGATCGGCGATCTGGATCACTCAGCACCACTGTTGCCCTTCGCGCTCGATTCATTGCGCATTGCGGCGAGCTGCACGGAAGAAATGCTCGCCTGGGTGCGTTATTCCTCCGACCGGCGTTTCGGGGGGAGCGAGACCAAACTCGATATTGATATTTGTGACCAGCAGGGTCAGGTGTGCGTGCAGATGAGGGGCTTCATGGTACGCGCTCTGAGGACCAATGTCCGTGCATCCCTATCCCAGGACAATCTGACCGGCACAGTGCTGGCAGTTCCGGTTTGGCAGACCGCTAGCGTGCAGAAGGACGAGTACGACCAGCCGCGTTATACGCAACAGTTCGTCGTACTCTGCGAATTGCCACAGATAAACAGCGGTGATCTCGAAGCTCTGTTGCCTGCCAGCCGTTGTATGTTATTACAGGCGACACCTGGCAAGAATATCGCTCAGCGTTACGAGGATTACGCGCTTGCCTGTTTTGATTTGGTTCAAAAAATACTCACTGACAATCCCGATACAAGCACCCTGATCCAACTTGTCGTCGCCGATACTCCCGAGCAGCGTATTTTCTCCGGCTTGTCGGCTTTGCTCAAAACCGGCTCCCTGGAAAATCCGCGGCTGAACGGTCGAATCATTCTTATTGACCCACAGACGACGATGGATCGGCTTGCAGCGCAACTAGCGGAGAGCACCGCGACTCTCCACGAGGCTGTTGTGAGATATCAACTTGGCGTTTGTCAGGTATTACGCTGGCAGGAAATGCCGGAAATGCCCCGCGAGACACGGATGGTTTTCAAGAACCGAGGTGTGTATCTGATCACGGGGGGACTCGGTGGGCTTGGGATTTTGTTTGCAAAAGAGATTCTGCAGCAAATCGTGGGAGTCAGAATCATCTTGACCGGACGTGCGTCCTTGGATGACCAAAAGAAAGACGCTCTGGAAACTCTGCGGGTGCCGGCTGCAACAGTGGAGTATCGCCAGTTAGATTTTGCCGACCTTGACCAGGTTAACCAACTCATCGCTGACATCAAAAAAGAGTATGGGCAGCTCAACGGCATTCTCCACAGCGCCGGCATGATCGCCGACAGCTTCATTCTGAAGAAAACGCCCGCCGAGTTCAGCCAGGTGCTGGAACCTAAGGTGACAGGGACGTGTAATCTGGATCTCGCTACCCAGGATATCGATTTGGACTTCCTGGTTCTGTTTTCATCGGGAGCAGCAACGACCGGCAATATCGGCCAGGCGGATTACGCAACCGCCAACGCTTTTATGGATCGGTTTGCCGATTACCGGAACCACTTAGTTGCCTCTCAACAGCGGCGCGGACAAACCCTGTCTATCAATTGGCCATTATGGCAAGAAGGTGGCATGAATCTCGATCAGGCCGGCCGCGACATGATGCGGCAGGTGATCGGCATGAGCGCGATGAAAACGGTCACAGGCCTACGCGCGTTTTACCGCGGCCTGCAACTGCGATACAGCCAAATGTTGGTAATGGAAGGCGATCTGGCAAAAATACGTCGGACATTACTGATGGACGGCCCGGCCCAGACCGCACCCTTGTATGCTACACCTCCTGGTGTAGCGCCCGTGGGCACAGAAAAGCCTACGGATCTGGTAGAAAAAACCCAGGCCTACCTAAGCGGGCAATTTTCTACTTTGTTCAAACTGCCACCGCATGAAATTGATCCACGAGCGCCGTTTGAGCAATACGGAATCGATTCCATATTAGCGATGAAGTTAACGCATCAACTGGAGGAGGTCTTCGGATTCCTGCCTAAAACGCTCTTCTTTGAATATCAAACTTTAAGACAGCTGGCCGGATATTTCGCCAAAAGATACCCGGAAATTGTTCTTGGCCAAACCGGCAAACCCGTTGACGCGCCTCCAGTAAATCAATCACCCGTGAACGCGATGGACACAGCGCGGCTAATTCCGTCCCCGCGTAGAAATAATCGTTTTGTTGATGCAAAACACGGTATTAAAAATGGGATCGCTATCGTAGGGCTCGCCGGCAGGTATCCAAAAGCGGCGAACCTGGAAGAGTTTTGGGATAATCTGAAGAACGGCCGAGACTGCGTTACTGAGATTCCCCTCGAACGCTGGGATTACCAACTCTATTTCGATCCCGCACGCAACCGACCGGGGAAAAGCTACAGCAAATGGGGAGGATTTCTCGAAGAAGTCGACAAATTCGACTCCCTGTTCTTCAACATATCCCCAAGAGAAGCCGAGCTGATCGATCCTCAGGAGCGTCTGTTTCTCGAAACCGTATGGGAAACCGTTGAGGATGCCGGCTATAGCAAAGAGCATCTTGCTTTAAGCAGAGTAGGCATTTACGTCGGTGTGATGTGGGGACAATACGAACTCTTTGGTGCAGCGCAGGACTTGCATACCGATATGATTCCCAGTTCGTCCTATGCTTCCATCGCAAACCGGGTTTCCTATTTCTTCAACTTCAATGGTCCCAGCATTGCTCTGGACACTATGTGCTCCTCTTCTCTGACGGCGATACACCTCGCGTGTGAAGCGATCCGCGGCGGAGAGATCGATGTCGCGATAGCCGGCGGCGTCAATGTATCCATTCATCCCAATAAGTATCTCAACCTTGCCCAGGGTAACTTTGCGTCCAGCGACGGCAAATGCCGAAGCTTTGGCGCGGGTGGCGACGGTTATGTGCCGGGAGAAGGCGTCGGAGCAGTTCTGCTCAAGTCGTTGGAGCAAGCGTTACTAGACGGGGATCAGGTTTATGCTGTTATTAAGGGAAGTGCCATCAATCACGGTGGTAAGACAAATGGGTACTCCGTTCCCAATCCAAATGCCCAAGGTAATCTGATTCTCGACGCATTGAAAAAGGCCGAGATAGATCCGCGGACTCTCGGTTACATAGAAACTCATGGTACTGGAACTTCGCTGGGAGACCCTATTGAAATCGCGGGCCTCACAAAGGCTTTCGAACCTTCCACGCAAGACCGGGGATTCTGCGCTATAGGGTCCGTCAAATCGAATATCGGACACTTGGAGGCAGCCGCGGGAATCGCCGCCGTCACCAAAGCACTGCTTCAGATTAAAAACGAACAGATGGTTCCGTCCCTGCATGCCGAACCGGCAAATCCCAACATCAATTTTGCAGAATCGCCTTTTTACGTGCAGACGACATTAAGGGCCTGGCAGCGCCCAGCCACGCACCCCAGACGGATCGGCATCAGCTCCTTCGGCGCGGGGGGCGCAAATGCACATCTTATTTTGGAAGAACATGCCGGTACACAAGAGATTGCCGATGTTTCTCCGGTCAGACCAGAA
Source organism: uncultured Candidatus Sumerlaeota bacterium (assembly GCA_964444305.1). Taxonomy (GTDB): domain Bacteria; phylum Sumerlaeota; class Sumerlaeia; order Sumerlaeales; family Sumerlaeaceae; genus JAKFFN01. The sequence continues at coordinate 26,618 of CAYUGQ010000003.1, read as the reverse complement.
GCTTTTGTTCTGTCAGCAAGGGACCGCGCTGCACTGCGTCGATATGCGGAAAAAGTCGCCGCTTTTCTAGAGCGGAATCCGAACACTTCGTTGGCGAACGCTGCTCACACATCCCAAGTAGGGAGGACTGCGTTCGGAGAGCGGCTTGTAGTGGTCGCCGCTACTTTGGCGGAACTCACGACCAAGCTAAAACAATGGGCGGCTCTGCCGGAAATCGAAAGCCCAAGATCGTCCGCGCCCGGATCCCAACATATATTTCACGGCAATGTCACAAGGGCGCAATCCTCCGGCGCGGACACTCTGATAGAGGGCGAGGCAGGCAAGGCATTTCTGCAGGTGATTCTCGACACCAGAAATCTGGAAAAAATTGCCAAACTCTGGATCGCTGGGGTGGATATCGACTGGTCTCTTCTCCATTATCACACCCGACCGAAAAGGATCTCGCTCCCGACTTATCCATTCGCCCGTGAACGATATTGGATTCGACAACAGGCGCTGCCTTTCACTGAGGAAAGAAAAACGCCCTTTGAACAACCGCTGGATAATCAGCCTGTGACGGAACCAAAACAAAGGCTGTATTACAAGACAAAATGGGCCGAGACCGCCCTGGCACCAGATGCAAATATCCAGGGGCCGGTGATTGTAATGGGCGCTTCAGATGAACTGTTTGCGGAACTAAAGCAGCGACTTGACGGAGCTGATAGCATCATCCGCCTAAGTTACCATGATGAATACAAGGAAACGGAACCCGGTATTTTTGCGGTCAGTGCGGAGCGCGAAGAACATTTCCAGGCGCTCGTGCAGACACTCAAAGAGCGCGGGCAATTTCCCTCTTGCATTGTTCATTATTGTCCCATTGAGAACCCGCCGATTGACGACCACTCAATATCTCGGCAGTTAAATTACGGTGTCTACGCGCTTGTGCACATGAGCAAAGCGCTGATGAAACAAAAATCCCAGATGTCGGTAAGGATTCTGAGCGTCTTTGAAAGCGGGGAGGGCGGTGCTCCTTTGCATGGAGCGTTGGGTGGATTTTTCAGGACAATGGCACTAGAAAATCCAAAATACCTCGGTACAGTTGTTGAGATCCGCAGCAGTTCGACTGGCCCTCAAGTCAGCGCCGAGCAAAAGGCAGCTGTGATCCTAGATGAACTTCAGGGCGGAAACCGCCGCGCAGCGGAGGTTCGCTATCAAGAGGAACAGCATCGGCTGGTCCGCCGCGTCAGACAATTACTCTCATTTGATCCCTCTGCCGGCGCAACAAGGGAATTACCGGTGAAGGAGAACGGCGTCTACATCATTTCGGGAGGATTGGGCGGCCTGGGATTCATTTTCAGCGAATATCTGGCGAAGAATTTCCGCTGCAAGCTCGTCCTATTTGGGCGGTCGCCCTTGGGAGCTGCCCAGGAGAAAAAGCTTCTTCAGTTGCAATCCTTGTCCGCGGAGATTCTTTATCTGAAGGCCGATGCCTCTGTAGCGGACGATATGGAGTCGGTTGTCAGACAAGCAAAAGCGCGTTTCTCGCAGATAAACGGCGTCATTCATTGCGCTGGAACAAATAAAGACGCTTTCATCTTGAAGAAGCTAAAAGAAGAAATGGCGTCCGTAATCGATCCGAAGGTGCGCGGTGCTATTTACCTCGACCAGGCTACGCAGACTGAAGACCTGGATCTATTCGTTGTGTTCTCTTCACTCGCAGGCGTGTTCGGCAACTCGGGACAATGTGATTATTCCTACGCAAATCACTTTCTGGATGCCTTCGCGGCAAGCCGGGAGGAGCTGCGACGGGAGGGAAAACGCTCCGGTATGACGCTGTCCATTAACTGGTCGCTCTGGAATGAGGGTGGCATGACCGTTTCCCAGAACGATATCGCACTTGCCGAAACGCGGACTGGCATCTGCGCCCTGCCGACGGAAGAGGGCATTCGGTACTGGGAAGACTTGCTGCGTTCGGGCCTGCCGCAAGGAATTGCACTTTACGGAATTGCCTCGCAGATCTCAGCACACATTGCGCGCGACCAGTTGCTCACTGCTCCGGAACTGCCCTCTACTGCGACAGATCCCGGTGTTCTCCTGGAAAAAACGCAAGCTTATCTGAAAGTCCTGATCGGCGAAGAAATCAGATTGGCGCCCCAGCGGATTGATTCGACAGAACGGTTTGAGGCTTTTGGGATCGATTCGATGATGATCAACCGATTCAACGCCAACCTGGAACGGGATCTCGGGCCCTTGCCTAAAACCCTGTTGTACGAATACGAGACGATTGAAGAACTGGCAACATACTTGGCAGAAGAAGTAGGTCCCGCATTGGCACGTTTGTTTGGGCTGCACGATTCTGAGCCTAAGGCGGTGGCCCCAATGACTAGCGGCCCGCCGACGCTCGCCCAAGAAACATTTCCGCTGGGCACAAAGGGGGAGGATTGTGGACCGATTGCAATCATTGGCGTCCATGCCAACTATCCAGGGTCTACCGGCATTGACGAGTTTTGGGAAAATCTTAAACAAGGTAGAAATCTAATAGATCTGGTTCCCGAAAGCCGCTGGGATCGCGAAGAGTATTATCACCCCGATCCCGAGAAAGCAGTGGAAGGTAAGATTTATTGTAAGTGGGGAGGGTTTCTCGAAGACGTTGATGCTTTCGATCCGCATTTCTTTAATATCTCGGCCGACGAGGCTCGAAATATGGATCCTCAGGAGCGCCTTTTTATTCAGTCCGTGTGGGCGGCGATAGAAGACGCCGGATACACAAGAGATGTCCTGAAAAAGCGCTACCCCAAGGCGAAAAGCGCCGATGCGGGAGTGTTCGTGGGGGTCACCACAAATTCCTATAACTTGCTTGCGCCAGAAGAATTGCAGCGTGGCAACATGGTCTCTCCCGCAGCCCTACCTTGGTCCATAGCCAATCGCGTCTCCTATTTCTTCGACTTTCAGGGACCTAGCATGCCGGTCGACACTGCCTGCTCATCTTCCTTGGTCGCGATTCATCTCGCTTGCGAAAGTCTGAGAAAGCAGGAGTGCCGTATCGCAATCGCTGGCGGTGTCAACCTGTATCTTCATCCATCCAAATACCAGCATTTCTGTATGCAGCGCATGGTGTCGCTCAGTGGAAAATGCCGCAGTTTCAGCGGCGGTGACGATGGTTTTGTCCCCGGAGAAGGTATTGGGACTTTGGTGCTGAAGCCTCTTCATCTAGCAGTGGAAGACAGAGACAATATTTACGCCGTGATACGAGCTAGCGCTTTCGATCACAGCGGCCGATCGAACGGGTATTCCGCTCCCAATCCAAACTCACAGGCCGGACTGATCGCCCGTACTCTGACAAAAGCCGGAGTGCATCCTGAATCCATCGGCTATATCGAAGGCCATGGCACAGGCACGCAGCTGGGCGACAGTTTAGAAATCGCTGCCCTAGCGCAAGCTTTCGGAAGACACACGGCGAAAAAGCAGTTCTGCGCAGTCGGTTCAGTTAAAGCTAACATCGGCCATTCTGAATCGGCCGCTGGGATAGCTGGCGTTGTCAAAGTCCTCCTACAGTTCAAACACCGTCAGCTAGCTCCGACCATACACGCGGATGAACCAAACCCTAATATCGACTTTCCGAACTCCCCTTTTTATTTGCAACATGAGTTGACATTATGGGAGCCGTCCGTCCAACTTCCCCGGAGGGCACTCGTCAATTCGTTCGGCGCTGGCGGCGTCAACGCGTGTGTTCTTCTCGATGAATACGTTGGACCGAATGGTGCTGAAGACTTCCTGCGGCAGGTTCGGGGGCCGTACCTGGTGGTGCTCTCGGCCAAGAATGAGAGCCAGCTGTGTGAATATGCGGGCCTGTTACTAGCGCATTTACGAAAAGATAAAAGCGTCGCTTTGTCGGACCTCTCTTATACCCTGCAGACAGGCCGGGAAGCCATGCATGAGAGACTGGCGGTTGTGGTCTCTGATCCAGCAGAGCTTATTAGCCGCTTGGATGGCTGGAGCAGGGCGGATAATCCGGCCGATATATATAGAGGGAGCCTCGACCCGCGGCGGGGAAAAAGAAAGCGCTCTCACGAAGCCGAGCAACGGCTTAAAGCGGCATTGGCGATGCGTGACCTTGCCACACTCGCAGAGTTGTGGGTGGCAGGAGAAGAACTGGACTGGGAAATGCTTCATGCGGGGCACAGGTTAAATCGAATATCATTGCCTACCTATCCTTTTGCCAGAGAACGATACTGGGTTACTCAAACACCATCTCCGCGTAAATCAATTACGCCCTCGTGGAGCGGCGCGCTGCATCCGTTGGTTACATACAACTCTTCAACCCTGAGCGAGGTCAGTTTTAGTTCGATCTTATCGGACAAGGAATTTTATGCATTGGATCATAGAGTGAATCAGAGTCGGATTTTTCCAGGGGTTGGGTTTATAGAAATGGCCTGTATATCCGGAAATATTGCCGGCGAAAAGAAAGTCAGCCACATCAGAGATATCATCTGGGTTCAGCCCCTGAGTTTCGAAAAAGGTCCGCAGACGGTGCGGACTCTGTTGAAACCAATTGGAAACAGCACCGAGTTTGAAATCATTTCACTTAACGAAGAAAACGAACGAGTTGTCCATTCAGAAGGCAGACTATTTTTTCAAAAACGGAGCAAGGCTGTCTCAGGAGAGGAAAAGGAGATTTCAATCGAAGCCCTGAAAAAACGTGCAACAAAGTTTCACGACGGTGCGCACTACTACAAGCTATTCGGCCAAATTGGTTTGGATTACGGCCCTACTTTTCAGCCGCTGTGGGAGTTCTATATTGGCGACTCCTATGCGTTGGCGAAATTGACCATTCCGGATCCATTGAAATCGGAATTTGACCGGTACATCCTCCATCCCAGCATGATTGATGGTGCCCTACAGACAGTCGCTGGTCTAATTGGCGATGCGCAGCAGCAATCCCTGCATCTTCCATTCGCAATAGACGAGGTGGACATTATTTCCGCTTTACCTCATACCTGTTACGCATACGCGGAATACGCAGATCTCGGAGACAAATGTCGTCATGGTGGTGTCAAGAAATTCAACATTAATCTTCTGAGCGAAAATGGAGACGTTCTGGTGAGGTTAAAGAATTTTTATGTCAGGGAGTTCGTCACAGTTGGTGTAAGCGAGCATGCGAAAACAAGCTTTGACCTAGCATAATCTTGAACAACGGCGGGGTGCTTTTTATCCCGCCAACATAACCGGACGAGGACATCCATGGAAGAAATTAAGGCATCTCTAATTATTGGCTTGCCTATATATATTGCCATTAGTAGACGAAGTAGAGATGATGAAAAACGCGAACGCCCGTGCGATTCCGAGGTATGCAAGTTCACTTGCGAAGTTCCTCGGGTATTTCCGAAAAATAACTCGACAATATTTCGTTGTCGGGTTAATCACCTCGAAATCGCTTATGGATACTAAGCAATATTCAGAACTTCTTATAATCTGAACCCGGATGCATACGTATGATTAATATCAGCCAGGCTGATGGAGTGGCCCGACAAATTTCGGTCGAGCGGGAAAAAATCGGCGAAGCGGTGAACATAGTGCCGGTACCGGCACAAAACCTGATCCGCATCAGGCCCGAACAGTTGGGTGCTGCCAGTTTTCGCCAACGCTATGGCATTAAATACGCTTACCTTACCGGTGCAATGTACAGAGGTGTCGCCTCTAAAGAGCTGGTGGTGGCCGTAGGCCAAACCGGTTTGTTGGGATTTCTGGGCAGTGGCGGCATGAATCTTGACGAAATCGAAAAAAACGTGCGCTTTATCCAGGGCCGGCTTGCAAAATCGCAGACCTTCGGCGTGAACCTTATCTGCGATCTGAATAATCCGAAAACCGAGATGGATTCGGTGGAGCTGTATATTAAATTGGGCATCACCTGCGTGGAAGCCGCTGCTTTTATGCGTATTACGCCAGCTCTAGTATATTACCGACTCAGCGGCTTGCACAGAAATCGCGATGGCGTCATCGACTCCCGAAACAAAATCATAGCCAAAATTTCACGTCCTGAAGTTGCTCAGGTCTTTCTGAGCCCTCCGCCGCCGGATATCGTTAGCAAACTGCTACAAGAAAGTAAAATCACACAGGACCAAGCGGACATGGCGTCTCAAGTGGCAATGAGTTATGACATCTGCGTAGAAGCCGACTCCGGCGGCCACACCGACCAGGGCGTCGCATCAGTACTGCTACCCGCCATGCAGAGCCTGTGCAAGCAAATAGAACGACAACATCAGTACAACCAGCCGATACACATAGGACTTGCGGGCGGCATAGGTGCACCACAAGCGGCAGTTGCTGCCTTCATGATGGGCGCGGACTTCATTCTGACCGGCTCGATCAATCAATGCACGGTCGAAGCCACCACCAGCGACAGCGTAAAGAACTTGTTGCAGGACATTAATGTGCAGGACACCGATTACGCACCGGCTGGCGATATGTTCGAGCTGGGTGCCAAGGTGCAAGTTCTGAAGAAAGGTGTTTTTTTTCCGGCGCGAGCTAACAAATTATTCATGCTCTACAACCACTACGATTGTTGGGAGGACATACCAGCGCAAATCAGAACTCAATTGGAAACTCGGTATTTCCAAAAAACTTTTGCGCAAGTGTGGCTGGAGGTTCAGGAATACCATAGCAAAAAGGGACAGCAGGCCACCCTGGATAAGGCTGCAACCAACCCGAAGCACCGTATGGCCCTCGTCTTCCGCTGGTACTTTGCCTACAGCACCTGGCTGGCTTTTACCGGAGACGAAAATAATCGGGTTGACTACCAGGTGCACACCGGACCGGCTCTTGGCGCTTTCAATCAGTGGGTAAAGGGATCGGAATTGGAATCCTGGCGCAAGCGGCATGTCGGCGAGATCGCCGAAAAGCTTATGCGAGAGACCGCCGAGCTGCTCAGCAGCCAAATTAATCGGCTAATCCACGCATAGTGGTCTCGTAAATTTATATTTCTACTTTAGGCCGATCAAATATTCACTTATCAATACAACCTTGGGACAAGCATATGAGTGTAGTTGGAATCGAAGCGATGAACGTTTTCGCGGGCACGGCATTCCTAGATGTTAAAAAACTAGCCGAGCATCGCAAGCTGGACATGACCCGTTTCGAAAATCTTTTGATGAAACAGAAGACGGTAGCTCTCCCGTACGAAGATCCGATCAGTTTTGGAGTCAACGCGGCCAAACCATTAATTGACGCGCTGACGCCGGAAGAACGAGACCGCATTGAAATGGTCGTCACTTGCACTGAGTCGGCATTCGATTTCGGAAAATCGATGAGCACCTACTGTCATCACCTACTGGGTCTCAACCGCAACTGCCGCCTGTTCGAACTCAAAAACGCCTGCTATTCCGGTGTGGCGGGATTGCAGACAGCCGTCAACTTTATTTTGTCGGGAGTCTCGCCAGGAGCCAAGGCATTGGTCATCGCGACGGATATTTCCCGGTTTATGATCGAGAAAGGCGGCAACGCGCTCACTATGGATTGGTCTTTTGCGGAGCCGAGTGGCGGAGCCGGAGCGGTCGCAATGCTGGTAAGCGATACACCTCACGTGTTCCAAATTGACGTCGGGGCCAACGGTTATTACGGTTACGAAGTCATGGACACGTGTCGACCGTCCCCCGACAGCGAGGCAGGAGACTCGGACCTGTCGCTGCTTTCTTATCTTGACTGTTGCGAAAATACTTTCCTGGAATATCGGAAGCGGGTCGAAGGCGCGGATTACGCTAAATCTTTTGGTTACCTAGCGTTCCATACACCGTTCGGCGGTATGATCAAAGGTGCGCATCGCAATCTAATGCGCAAGATGGCTCAGGCCAAACCGGATGTGATAGCGGAAGATTTCGAACGCCGTGTAACACCTGGGCTGACCTATTGTCAGCGGGTCGCCAACATTATGGGCGCGACCACTGCGCTGTCGCTGGCCAGCACTATCGATAATGGCGAATTTGAAACGCCCCAGCGGATCGGTTGCTTTTCCTACGGATCAGGTTGTTGTTCAGAGTTTTTCAGTGGTGTTGTACGCAATGAAGGTCAACAACGATTGCGTGCGCTGAAGATCAAGGAGCAGTTGGATAGGCGATACGAACTCTCGATGGATGAATACGAGGAGCTCCTGGTTGGCAGCAACGCCGTAAAATTCGGCACGCGCAACGCAAAGTTGGACCTCGACTTTATTCCGCAGGCTAGAAAGACATTGGGTCGACCGACTCTATTCTTAACCGCGATCAAAGAATTCCATCGGAGTTACGAATGGATGTCGTAAATGCGACTGCTTATGAAACTATTCGGGTGGCATTCGAAGAAGACATTTGCTTTATACAAATCCACCGTCCGGAAGCCAACAACGCTATCAACGACCGCCTTATCGAAGAGCTTTCCGTCGCATTGGCACGATGCGTGGGGTCGGCAAAAATAGTGGTTTTGGAAGGTCTTCCCGAAGTATTTTGTTTCGGAGCGGACTTTAAGGAGCTCAAAGAAGACCGCGAACAGAACCCAGGAGCATTATACGATATCTGGTTGCAACTGGCGTGTGGCCCGTTCATCTCAGTGGCTCATGTGCGTGGCAGGACAAACGCGGGAGGAATAGGATTCGTCGCAGCCTGCGACGTAGTCCTGTGCGAAGAGAAGGCGGTCTTCAGCCTTTCGGAACTTTTGTTTGGCTTGATGCCCGCGTGTGTGCTGCCGTTCCTGATTCGACGCGTAGGTTTTGCCAGAGCGAATTATATGACCTTAATGACTCAGCCCGTTTCTGCAAAACAGGCTTTTGAGTGGGGGCTGGTCGACGCCTGTGAGGACAATAGCGGCAACTTGCTTCGTAAAAATCTGTTGCGACTCAGGCGACTTGGCAAATTGGGAGTGACGCGTTACAAGCGTTACATGACCTCACTCGATTCGCTCGCCGCATCAAAGCCGCGCGCGCTCGCTGCGAACTTGGAAGTGTTTTCTGATGCGAGCAACCTTGAAATGATCACACGTTACGTGAAAACCGGGAAGTTTCCCTGGGAAGGAGAATGATCGTGGCTGATCGAATCATCGAACTGAAAGAACTCGGATCGGGAATCGTCCAGATCAAGATGCAGGACAAGACGAACAAAAATACCTTTTCCACTGAGCTGATCGGCGGTTTGATTGATGCATTTGCCTCGATCGGGATGCAGACACAGTATAAAGTTGCAATTCTTACCGGCTACGATACCTATTTCTCCAGCGGTGGTACTCAGGAAGGCCTGCTGTCGATTTCGGAAGGAACGGTCAAATTCACTGACCGGGATATTTACAGTCTGGCTTTGAACTGTCCCATTCCGGTAATTTCTGCAATGCAGGGCCATGGGATCGGCGGCGGTTTTGTGATGGGGATGTTCGCTGACTTTGTGATCTTTAGTCGCGAAAGCGTATATACGACCAATTTTATGAAGTACGGATTTACACCTGGCATGGGCGCCACCTTCATTCTTCCAAAAAAACTCGGCATTCCTCTCGCCACGGAAATGATGCTGACAGCCAAGACCTACCGCGGTGAGGAATTACAGAAGCGGGGGATTCCTTTTCCTGTGCTGCCTCGGGAGCAAGTAATGGAGTACGCCCTCGAATTGGCGGCCACTCTTGCGGAAAAGCCGAGGGTATCGCTTGTTACTTTAAAGGACCACCTGGTGGCTCCTCTAAGGGAAGAGCTTCCCAGCGTCATCGATAAAGAAGCGACTATGCATGAGAAAACCGTACATCAGCCGGAGGTGAAAGACCGCATCAAAGCCCTATTCGGGAACTGATCGTTCTCTTTTTCGAGACCATTAAGAATTGAGGAAAAAACATGAATAAAGAAGAAATCTTTGAAACCATCACTCGCCACGCTCGCGAGGTTCTTCCGAAACTGCAAGACCATCAATTCAGGTGGGACGATGCATTAAAAGACCTCGGCGCAAATTCGATTGACCGTTCCGAGATCGTCATAATGACCTTGGAATCACTGTCATTAAATGTCCCACTTATTGAGATTGCCGGGGCTAGCGATATCGGAGAATTAGCGGATATCCTCTATGAAAAATCACGGAGAGCCTGAGATCCTTGTTACAGGCCTCGGCGTCACCTCAGCTGTAGGCCAGGGGAAGAAGGCCTTTATTTCCGCGTTGCTGGAAGCCCGGCATAATTTTGGCGTGATGCAGCGACCGGGAAGGCAAAGCCCGAATACTAACAAAGATTCAAATGGGTACATTGGCGGCTTCCTTGGTGCCGAGATTCCTCAGTTATCTCTTCCAGAATCGATTTCTGAGAGTTTGCTGCGTACGGCATCATTTTCCGGCCAAGTTGCTTTGGCAACCTTACATGAGGCGTGGCACGATGCGAAATTGGACGCAGTTGATCCCGAGCGCATAGGGCTAGTGATCGGCGGCTCTAATTTTCAGCAACGAGAACTCACACAGATTCGCACGTCCTATCAGAGCCGTGTCCAATTTTTGCGCCCCAGTTATGGGATATCGTTTATGGACACTGACCTGTGCGGAATGTGCACCGAGGTATTCGGCATCAAGGGGTTTTCATTCACTCTTGGAGCGGCATCTGCAAGCGGGCAAGTAGCGGTGGTGCAAGCAATAGAGGCAGTTCAATCGGGCAGGGTGGATGTCTGCATTGCCATGGGAGCCTTGATGGATATTTCTTTCTGGGAGTGCCAAGGTTTCCGTTCACTTGGCGCCATGGGATCTGACCGTTATGCAAAGGCGCCAGCGCTGGCGTGTCGGCCCTTCGACCGGGACCGTGATGGCTTCATCTACGGCGAGTCTTGTGGCGCAATTGTCATAGCGAAGTACTCTGAGAGAAACGGTTCGACGCCCTACGCCCGCATAGGTGGCTGGGCGATGGCAACCGATGGCAACCGCAATCCGAATCCGTCATTGGAAGGCGAAGTGAGAGTCGTCCTAAGCGCGATGCATCAGGCGAGGCTCTCCGCAGCTGAGATCGACTACATCAACCCACATGGAACTGGTTCCATAGTTGGCGATGAGACCGAGCTGCAAATGATCCACCGTTGCAAGCTCGCACATGCCTACCTTAACACGACGAAATCGATAATCGGTCATGGTTTGAGTGCAGCCGGTGCAGTGGAAATGATTGCGATCTTGTTGCAGATGAAAGAAGGGGCGCTTCACCCGTCAAGGAATTTGGAAAATGCGATAGACGACACATGCAACTGGGTGCGCCAGCACGTGGTGCGCCACAATATCAAAAATGCCTTGAATCTAAGTATGGGATTCGGAGGAGTTAATTCCGCGGTTTGCCTACAAAAGATCTGAGCAACTGCGCGCAATGAAAACCAGAAATTATTTTCTTTAATTATTGAAGGGGTTATCTATGAAAACTTTTATGTTTCCAGGGCAAGGCTCTCAAGCGAAAGGAATGGGCGAAACCTTGTTCGACGAATTTCCGGAACTCGTGAAAAAAGCTGACGAGATCTTGGGTTACTCAGTTAAAGAACTCTGCCTGAAAGATCCGCGAAAAGAACTTAACAAGACCCAGTTCACTCAGCCTGCGCTATATGTGGTAAATGCCTTATCGTATCTCAAGAAAGTCCAAGACTCTGGCCAGAAACCCGACTACGTAGCAGGACATAGTCTCGGCGAATTTAATGCATTGCTGGCCGCGGAATGCTTTGATTTCGAAGCGGGACTGAAGCTCGTAAAAAAGCGGAGTGAACTTATGAGTGGGGCAACGGGTGGTGGCATGGCCGCCATCTTGAATGCCAGCAAACAGGAAATCGAATCCGTGCTGGAGCAAAAGGGGCTTACTGGTATAGATCTCGCAAATTTTAATACGCCATCTCAGATTGTAATTTCGGGCCCAAGGGACGAGATCGGTAAGGCGCAACAATTTTTCCAACACGGCGAGGTTCTCTATTATCCACTAAACACGAGCGGCGCCTTTCACTCCCGTTACATGCAACCGGTGAAGGAAAAATACGCAACGTATCTCAAAAAATTTAAATTCGCCGAGCCAAAAATTCCGGTTATTTCCAATGTCACGGGCAAGCCCTACCAACCAGACGAAATTCTAGCCAATCTATCGAGCCAGATTGTTAGCCCTGTTAAATGGACTGATACCATTGAGTACCTAGTTGCTCTGGGCGACATGGAGTTTGAGGAAATTGGCTATGGCGATGTGTTGACAAAGCTCGTCCATAAAATCCGCTCGACGAACCCCCAACCTGCGGCGGAAAAGGAAGTGACAAATCCGCAGGACTCTGCAGTGAAAACCCTACAACAAAGTCGGGCACCTAAAACCGAGCAAGAGCACCAACGCCTAGCCGAAATATCAAAAAAAGAAGCGATTAAACCGCAGACGGTGCAGGAGAAGGTCAACGCATGGAATAAAAAGCATCCTGCTGGTACCCGAGTAAAATCCTTTGTAATGGATGGTGATACATTGGAGACTCGAACGGAGGCCATCGTGCTGTTCGGCCACAGGGCGTCGGTTTACATGAAGGGCTATAACGGCTATTTCGATCTTGATGAACTAGCGCCACTCGGCTGAGCGAAAAGCGAAATCTTATTGCGGGACGCGCCTTTATAAGAATCATCGTCAAACTTTGTTTGGGCGAATCTACGGGCCCTACGCAACCGTCACTGTGCGGGAACGAGCGGATAAAACGTGGATTGCTCCAACCATTGAAACGGACGCTATTCTCCCGCGCCCACAAGACCATGCTGCGCAACAACTCAACCTCACGCGCAACCGTGAGGTGACGGATTCATCCTCTGGTACCGTATCACCATGAATAGATTGCCAATTATCTTCATGTTCTCTGGGCAAGGCTCTCAGTATTACCGAATGGGTAAAGAGCTTTATGAGAATTATCCGCGGTTCAAATTATGGCTGGACTACTGTGATGATACAGTCCAGCCGCTCACCAAAACTTCATTGATTGATGTGCTGTATCGGCAGGGCAGCAGAAGCAATGCCTTCGACCGAATCCTATATAGCAACCCGGCGCTATTGTGCATCGAATACAGCTTGGCCAGAGTCCTTATGGAGATAGGACTGCAACCCAACTATTTGTTGGGATACAGTCTTGGAGAAATAACCGCTTGCGTCTTATCTGGCGCCATCTCGCTCGAAGATGGAATTCGTTTAACAGTAGAATGCGCGAAACTCCTGGAAGCGGAGAGTCCACCTGCGGGGATGCTTGCCGTTATTGAATCCCCTGACATTATGACCCGGTATCCCGAAGCATTCAGTAACTGCTGGCTTTCGGGTAAAAACTTTCGCAATAATTTTGTGGTGAGCGGTCTTGCGGGTGATATCCAGCGTCTTCAAGAAATTCTGCATCGGGAGAATATAGTCACCCAAAGACTGCCGGTCAATTACGGCTTTCATACCCGACTTATGGATCCGCTCGAAAATGCGTTTAAGCGCCTTGTCGACAGAACCAGTTTCTCTCCCTTCAGCATACAAACCTTTTCCTCTCTTAAGGGAGGATTGATCGAGGAAGCGGATGCGGAATATTTTTGGGAGCTTGTCCGGCACCCCATCGCGTTTGATAAAACCATCAACCGAATTCTTCAGAAAGGCGATTTCATATTCATCGACGTGGGACCGAGTGGAACACTTGCCACCTTCGTCAAGTATCTGCTTCCACCAGACTCAGGCTCCTTACACCTTGAAACAATCAACCCGTTTGGTCGGGATATGGAGTCCATAGAAAAATTGAAGACTCACCTGTCACACCATATGGTAGCTGCGATGGCTTGATTATCGATCGACGGCTAAAAAATGGCTTGCGCGGTTTGTAAACAACCTATAGACGATTGCCTGTCTGGACTGGAGAACAACACGAGTGAACGAATTTTTAAAAAAAGGCAGGGAAATTCTCAGCGCCCAGCCTTTTAGCAGCATGATGGGGGCTGAACTTATGGCGCTATTCAGAGGAGTGGCCGAACTAAGTTTGGAGATACGTCAGGAATTCAAACAAAACTATGGCTTTGTACACGGCGGCGTAGTGAGTTATCTGGCGGACAATTGCCTCACGTTCGCCGGAGCCACCGTGCTTGGGCACTGCTTAACCTCTGAATACAAAATCAACTATGTCAATCCGAGCCTTGGCGAAAAACTCATCGCCAATCGACAGTGCTGTCTTTTACGCTACGACAGGCCGTTTGTGAGTGTAGAGTCTACGCGATCAACTTCCATGAAGAACTACTGGTGGCTATTGCTCAAGGAACGATTGTGAGAGTTGAGGGTGAAGATCTAACCAAGGTTTAGAAGGATCAATGAACAGCGTCTCACTTCATCTCGATATTGGGACTTAACGGAATTTATTTTTCCCTACTTTGGGATTCCTTATGTGAAAAACCAATTTTTTCTTTCAATATCATTGACTTACACAATGGTATAGAATGTGCTTCGTTAGCTCGAAAGTTGCTTCTGTGGAGTGTTAAATGGATATCGCCATTTCAAAAAAAAAACCAAATATTAAGTGGTATCTCCTGATACCACTGCTTGTTTTACCTCTATTGTTTGGTCTTAGACATCTCTGGCTCGTTGCTCAGGCAGACTTGAGCATTGCCAAAGAAACCCTGGTATTCGGCGCAGTAAAGCAGGGAAATTTCACTGTTTCGGTACGCGGAACCGGGGTTCTCATGCCCGACAATATTCAATGGCTATCGGCCAGCGGCGAAGCGAAAGTGGAAAAAGTCCTCGTAAAAGCCGGCAACCGAGTTGAGAAAGGGGACATCATATTGGAAATGAGCAATCCGCAGCTCGTACAGCAGCTGGCTGAGGCCCAGTGGGAACTTGAGGCCCTAGAGGCGGAAACCAAAGCAGCTAAAGTCGTTCAAGAACTAGCGTTGCTCGAACAAAACTCTTCTGTAATGAACGCCAAATTGAATTATGAAAGCAGTCTGCTCAGAAACAAGGCGCAGGCCCAACTTATCTCCACAGGCGCAGTATCACGACTGGAGTATGAAAGAACCGTTTTGGAAACGGACCAGTTTAAGCAGCGTTGGCTGATTGGCCAGGAGGGGCTGGATAAAATGCGGGAGAACTTGGTTGCGCAAGAGAATGCGCAGATCGCACGTTTGAATATAGCCAGAAAGGCCTTAGAAAGAATTCAGGAGCGAGTCGACGAACTGCAGGTCGTTGCGACTATGGACAGTATTGTGCTTGAGATGCCGCTTGAACCCGGCCAAAGAATTACGATGGGCTCTAACATCGCCAAACTTGTGCAACAAGACTCTCTTATTGCCGAAATACGGGTGCCGGAGATCCAGATACGCGACGTCGCCGTTGGGCAAAGAGTCATAATTGACACGCGGAATAATAAAATTGACGGTGTGGTTTCGAGAGTCGATCCCGCGGTTATTAACGGCACCGTTCAGGTTGACGTTGTTTTTCCAGGTGGCCTTCCCAGCGACGCTCGTCCTGACCTGAGCGTCGATGGCGAGATCAAGATCGCCGATATTCCCGATGTTCTATTCGTGGAGCGCCCTCTTTTTGTACAGAGCAAAAGTCAGGCTGCCATCTACAAAGTGGTAAACGGAGGTGAGCTTGCCGAGAGAGTGCAGGTCAAGGTCGGCTATGGCTCCGTCAGCCAGATCCAGATTCTTGAAGGATTGCAGGTTGGCGATAGGATCGTCACGTCTGATCCCACGAGATTTGAAACACACGAAAAGTTCCGTATCAACTGAACCTCCCTACTGCGATTAATAACGGAGAAAACCTCATGAGCAGCGCGTTAATTAAACTGGAAAATCTTAAGAAGATATTTTACACAGAAGAGGTTGAAACCCACGCCTTGAGCAATATCAGTCTGACCATCGACAAGGGTGAATACATTTCCATTTCAGGTCCTTCTGGATGCGGAAAATCGACTCTGCTATCAATTCTCGGCTTGCTTGATACTCCATCAGAGGGCACATACATCCTGTCCAGCCATAATGTATCCGAAATTTCCAAGAGCGAACGCGCCAAGATCCGCAACAAGGAAATTGGGTTCATCTTTCAGTCATTTAACCTCATCAGCGATCTTTCCGTGGAGGAAAATGTTGAATTGCCGCTGACCTATCGTACGGATCTCGACAAGAGCCAGCGCAAGCAAATGGTCAAAGACGCGCTCGAAAAGGTCGACATGTCACATCGTGCCAAGCATTTCCCACCGCAATTGTCAGGCGGGCAGCAACAGCGTGTAGCGGTAGCAAGAGCCATTGCAGGCAAACCTTCGGTCCTGCTGGCAGATGAACCTACCGGAAATTTGGACACCAAGAATGCGGAAGCGGTGATGCAGCTACTCGACAAACTACACGCGGAAGGCGCCACTATCTGCATGGTAACGCACGATCCGCGCTCGGCATTGCGGGCAGACCGTATCATTGAGGTGCTGGACGGACGTATCGTCGTTGACAAGACTACTTCCAGCAAAAAGGCCACTTCGCCGAACTTGGCGGGGTTAGAGGAGTTGTTGGCATGATGGCCTTAGACGACCTGAAGTACGCTGTCAGGCTACTATCCAAAAAGTCGGGCTTTACCGTTCTAACCACTTTGGTAATGGCTACCGGGCTCGGCCTAAGCGTCTATCTGTTTTCATTCCTGCACGGCCAAGTGTATCGCCATCTACCATTCGAAAATGGCGATACACTCGTGCAGATCAGCTCATCCAGCAATGGCGCGAGAAATCAGGGCCTATTGAATCTGCATGACTACAACGAGATCAGAACCGCGATTACGGGTCTCACGGAGTTCGGAGCTTTCAGAAATCTCAACTTTAACGTGGCGGGTCGCGATGGTGCTAAACGCTACAATGCCGCGGCGGCAGAACCGAATATGTTTCAACTGACGCGGACTCAGCCGATTCTCGGGCGTGGATTTACTGAGGCAGAAAACCAGCCTGGCGCCGAACGGGTCGTCGTGATTGGTTACGAGGTCTGGCAAAACCAGTTTGGGAAGGATTCGCAAGTTCTCGACCAGACCCTTCGAATCAACGGCCAGAGCCACCGTATCATTGGCGTGATGCCTGAAGGCTATTTCTTTCCGGCCGTTGCCGAAATGTGGGTGCCGCTGCGCGAGAGCGCGGCACAGGTACCTCGCGATAGTGCCGGAAGTGTCTTTGGACTCGCTCACATCAAAGACGGCGCGTCGATGAAAGAGATCAATCGCGAATTGACGTTAGTCATGCAGCGTCTGGCAGAAAGGTTTCCCGAAACCAACAACGGAACCAGTGCGTATATAGAATTTATTCCTAGACTGCCCGTTGGTGATGGCGTTGCTATCGGCTACTCGTTATACATCATCGCCATTCTGATTTTGGTGCTGGCTTCTATCAATGTTGGCAACCTGCTGCTGTCCAGAGCCATCGAGCGCAGGAAAGAAATGGCCATACGGGTGGCGCTAGGCGCGCCCAAGGGACGACTGATTAGCCAGATGCTTTGGGAAAGCATCATTATCTGCGGTGTTGGTGGCATTATCGGCATATTGGCTGTGGCCTGGGGGCTGGAAATCACTCAAGCGATTTCGGAGTCCTACAGCGTCGACAGGCCTCCATTTTGGCTGGAGCTGAGCCTTGACTCCTTCACAATAGGCCTGGCGCTCTCTTTCTTATTCGGCGCTATCCTGATCACCGGTTTCCTGCCCATATGGCAGAATTCAAGGGTCGATTTCAATGCAGTGTTACGTGACGGCACGCGGGGTGCTCAGGGAAGAAAGGCGGGACGGCTCAACCGAGTTTTGGTTATTAGCGAAATTTTCGTCTCCCTAACAGTGCTGATCGCTGCTTCAGTAATGACAGTAGTCAACTATAAAGCCATCCGCGCGGATTACGGCGCGGATACTGGAAATACACTGACTGCTCAGGCACTTTTGTCCGAATTCAGCTACGACACGCCCCAGAAACGAGTGGAATTCGCCAAAGCTCTTGAATCCCGTCTTGAAAATAGTGCCGGAATCGGCGATGTCATGATCGCCACCGCATTACCTGGGACTTTCGCCTTCACACCGATGATTGCACTGGAAGGAAAGGAATACACTGAAGATCGCGGCTACCCCCAAGTAAACTACGTCAGTATTATGCCGGGTTCGCTGGAAAAATTAGGCGTCAGCCTGAAGCAAGGACGTTACTTCAACAGTGGTGATGACGGCCTGGACAAGAGAACTGTAATCGTCACGGAAAGCTTCGCGGAGCGCTATTTTGCGAATGAATCTCCTATTGGGCGGCGCTTGCGGATCGTCGAACCTGACGGCAACACACCAGATTGGTTTACCATCGTAGGAATAGTCGAACACACGATTCAAGGACCGTCTTTCATTACAGCCAATAGGGAAACTCCTTCGGTATTTCGACCGTTCACCCAGGCGCCAAGCAACGAAATCACGATCGCTGTCAGGATGAAAGCTGATAGATCGGAAGTGCTGCGCACACTGCGCAGCACAATGCAGTCGATCGATCCCGAGCTACCTGCGTATGGTATAGAAACCTACACGGACAAAATTGGGCGCCATACCAATCCGTTGAAGTTTATAACCACCGTATTTTTGCTGTTCGGTATAGCGGCGGCCGTACTGGCTAGCAGCGGCATTTACGGTGTTATATCCAACGCCATCAACCAAAGAACGCAGGAAATTGGCGTCAAGCGGGCTCTGGGTGCCACCGAACAACGCATTACTCGGGAATTCTTGAAAACCGGATTCAAACAACTCTTGTGGGGGGGTATACCCGGGTTGCTGGTTGGGAGTGCAATGGGGTTTGGCATGGTAAAGGTCTTACCAATAACGGGGCCAGACCTGTTGGTAATCACGATTGGATTAACAACTTTTATTGGCTGTGCCGTAATGTTTGCGACCTATTTGCCGACCACGCGAGCATTAAAAATGGAGCCCAGTCAGGCGCTGCGCTTTGAATAACGGACTGCGATGAAGCGTTTCTAGCGACTACCCGCTAAGAACACTTTAATGTCATCCGCATAACCTTCCAAATGCAGGGTTATGCGGAAATTCGTTGCAAATACTTTGGATAATAGACTCGGTGATGACAATGAAAATGAAGTGGTACGAAACGACAGCCCGCTACATCGTTGGGATAATATTTTTAATCGGCGCCATTGATGGTGCCTTAATTCTATTCTTCGACTACCATCTCCATGGCAGGCCGCATGAAAGTTATGTTTTTCTGCTTGCGCTTCAACAAACGACGTATTTCTGGGCGCTCCTTAAATTGATCCAGCTCCTTGGGGCACTTAGCCTACTGACAAACTATAAGCCGGTCATGGGGGTTGCGATATTGATACCCGTTACTTCCGTTATGTTCTTGTTCTATATTTTCGAGTCTCCAGAGCTCTTACCATTTGGCTTAATCATTGCTGTTTCTGAAATTATTCTCTGCCGGGCCTATTCCGCAAGCTTTGTTCGCCTGTTTGACGACTACTCCACTAAAAGCAAAGCGGTGCGAGTCGAACCAAAAGCGAATGCAAGCATGTCGTCCTGAGCAGCGCTGATATAACGCCGAATCAATAAGGTGCAGGCATATTCGAATGTCTCACCACTCGCAATTGATCTTGGGCTCCGTTTCATAAAAGTGGTATAGCGGGGCGGTTTTGATACGGGCACCTCAAAAATTAAGCTGTTGTTCACAGTGAGCTTGTTTTCCGTAAAACGGTACTTCAGTGTATGGGAATTAAATGAGCATCGAACACATAAAATGTCGCTTCTGAAATTAAATAATAGCGATTCTCAGCGGTGCGCCTAGGCGTTATCGGTAAATGTGCGATACAGCCGTAACGGCATCTCAGTACAATCGTTGCTCATGCTGAAGTCTTCCCGGAAATAAGAGGTAGCTACGTTGGACGCAAAAAAGCAAAGCATCCTTGTCGTCGATGACGATGAAGGTGTTCTATCCGCCTTGAGTATGCTGTTGAAATCGGAAGGAATTGTTCCCGCATTGGTCGATTCTCCGGAAAAGGCCCTGGATCTTCTACGGCAAAGAGACTTTGCTCTAATCCTACTGGATCTGAACTATTCGCTGGACACAACCTCAGGCGAGGAAGGATTAAGGCTGATCAAATCAATACGTCAGTTGGATGAGTTGGTCCCTATCGTGGTGATGTCGGGGTGGGGAACTATCGAAATCGCAGTCAGCGCAATCAAGAACGGCACCAACGATTTCATCCAAAAACCTTGGGAAAACGACAGGCTGCTCGCCATCATCAAAAACCAGACCCAGTTGGCCAATATTCAAAGGCAATCGCAGAAGCTGTCACAGCAGAACCAGTTGCTCCAGGAGGAGGTCAGACCGAGTCTAAACATCATTGCCCAGTCGCCTTCGATCAAACGGGTGTTGAATAAACTGCAACAAGTGGCGCAAAGTGATGCCAGCATCCTGTTGACTGGTGAAAATGGAACCGGGAAAAGTATGTTTGCGCGTTATCTGCACGAACTTTCCGAGCGCCGAAATTATCCTTTAATTTGTGTCAATATGGGTGCGGTTACTGAATCTCTGTTCGAGAGTGAGATGTTTGGTCACGTAAAGGGGGCTTTCACTGACGCCAAATCAGGCAGGATTGGCCGTTTTGAGCTGGCCGATGAAGGAACTTTATTTCTTGATGAAATAGCTAATACACCGCTTTCCCAGCAGGGAAAACTTTTGCGTGTATTGGAGGACAAGCAGTTTGAAAAAGTCGGTTCCGGAAAAACCCAAACAGTCGATTTTCGACTGATATGCGCGACCAACTCAGATTTGAATGAGGCTGTAACCAGCGGTAGATTCCGCAAAGACTTGCTTTACCGCATCAATACCGTTGAAATTGAGATACCGCCGCTAAACCAGCGGATTGACGATATCATTCCGCTGGCCCGTGCATTTCTCGCCAAGGCGGCCCAAAAATATTCCAAACCTGCTCTGTCTATAGACCCAGCCGCAGAGTCACTCCTGAAAAGCTATCCCTGGCCTGGCAATGTTAGAGAGCTGGGGCATGTGATGGAGAGGGCGCAAATTCTGTGTCAGACACCAAAAATACAACCTCATGATCTCGGGCTCAATTCAGTTTCGGCATCTGAGCAAAGTAAATTGGTCTTTTTGCCTCAAGGCATTAACGATTTGCGGACGATGGAAGAAATTGAAGTGAACATCATTGCCGAACGACTGGCTCATTTCGGGGGCGATGCTTCTAGAGCGGCTATGTCACTTGGCTTAAGCCGTAGCGCCTTCTATCGACGGATCGGAAAATCCTCAAAAGGTTGATCTGGAGGATCTGTAGGGAAATATCTAGTTCCTTTCTCAGTGATTCACAATGATAAAGAAAAAATGTTCCTTTGAAGCACAGCTAACATGTTTGTCTCTTATTTCGTCGGTTCCGCCGCTGCTGTTTTTGTTGTGGGTCATGGTTTACGCCGAAATTTCCATTTGGTTGATTCTGTTGTCTTCTTTGATAGCAAGCATAGTAGTTGTCTATGTCAGTCACCGCATATACCACAAACTCGCATTTCAGTTTCGAAGTCTCGCCAACCTATTGGATGCCATGATTCAGGGCGATTACAGCATGAGAGCCCGATTCCAGGATGGTGGCGCTCTAGGAGAACTAGTCGTTTCCATAAATGGGCTGGCGCAGCGCTTGAGTCAGCAGCGTTCGGAATCCGTCGAAAGCCAACTGCTGCTGCAGACCGTCATTGAACACATCGACGTCGCCATTATCGCCCTGACCGGTGAAAACCAGATCAGCTTCTATAATCCTGCCGCAAAAAAGCTCTTGCTGTTGGATCGCAGTGATTCGAGCTCGAAACTCCTTAGTCAACTGGCTTTCGTCCAATCCTTTTCAAGTGGGCATCACCAAGTGGTTGAATTGTCATTGGGTCTTCAGCAAGGACGTTTCAACGTCCATGTAGAGGAGTTTCGGGAGTCCGGCGTTCAGCATAAACTACTGTTTATTACCGACGTGAGAACACTCCTGCGTAGAGAGGAAAGGAAAGCATGGCAAAGCCTGGTTAGGGTCATCAGCCATGAAATCAATAACTCATTATCACCTATTGCCTCGATCAGTCAGACGCTGAGCCGGATGATTAGACGTCAAAGCACTGACACCGAAGTTGGCAATGACCTGATCGAAGGTTTGACAATCATTAGCGAGCGCGCTGACGGACTGCGACGCTTTGTAGACAGTTACAAACAATTGGCGAAACTGCCTGAACCGCAGAAAAAATTTGTTTCGATAAATAAGCTGATGGAAAAAGTCCGTGTTCTTTTCAAGAACCAGAAAATCGATATCGATTCCGGTAATAATGTCGAACTATTCATTGATCCAGTCCAGTTTGAACAGGCGTTGATCAACCTAATCAAGAATGCGGTTGAAGCCATGACCCAAGTAAACTCAAGCGGCGTCATTAGCATTAAATGGCAGGAAAAGGAGCTTTTCTTCAGACTTACAATTTGCGATCAAGGCGGAGGCATTGGCAATCCGGACAATTTGTTCGTCCCTTTTTATAGCACAAAAAAACACGGCTCCGGCATCGGACTGATACTTTGCAGACAGATCATCGAAGCGCATAACGGTCACTTATCAGTCGCCAACCGGACGGACGCACCCGGCTGTTGTGCGACTATTGAAATCCCTTCAGGTCAAACTGGTCAAAATCGGCGTCCCGCAAATACTGCAGAACATTGAGGGAAAGGGCCGGGAAATGGTCGTCTAACGTTTGACAAAACACAGGAGTCACCCATTGTTGTTACAGATAATCGACAGGTCCGTCAATGACCAGCAAAAACAATCCATCGAGATAGTCTTTAGCGTCGACGACCGCAAGAAATCATTTATAACTGAGTACGATCCGGCATCGTTTCAAGATATTCTCAAAAAAGACCTTTCATGGTACTTCAGGGAATACCTGCGTTCCGCGATCGCGACCGACAGAGATGTCATTAAAAGGCTAATTAATCACGGCAAGTACATGGGCAACACGCTGCAGGGTGACGATCTGCAATTATTGTCTTACCGTGAAGGAATCGAAGAATTTGGTTACAGCCATCTGGAGGTATCTGTTGAGTCTTCCCGCATCAGTTTCTTTGATGAGCTCTGGGAAGCTCTGATCCTGCCGGATTCGACGTACATATTATCGTCGGTCGCCAAGAGCTTCACTCGCCGCTTTAACAATATTCCGGCTATCGCCGATCGCCATGAAGTACTCAAATTCGACCTGGATAAAAAATTGCCGCTGCGCGTGCTTCACGCTATTGACGCCCGATCGCCAGAGATCAGTCAAGCCTACACAACTGCAGTTAATCTATTAAAGTACAACGGAGTAATCGAGTACGAACTGTGGAGTCTGGATGTCTGGTCAGCGTTGCAAACCCGGTTATTGGAAGATCTGGGTCTGCATATTTTTCAGTATAGCGGCACGGTCGCCTACAGGCAGGGTATGCTTTTCCTGTCCGTAGGAGGAGGTACCGAGGCAGTCTCTCTGCTTGAGCTGGTTCAGGGTTTGCGCAATGCTGGATGTGCACTGATAGTTCTGAATATTATGGAGTGGCGGAGCGAGTCCGAGCTGTTGTTGGCGCCCGAAACGGGACTTGCACTCGCGGCGCAAATCGCACTAACCGCAGGCATGCCGAACCTAATTGGCATGAGCGAGCTATCCGATCCATGGACGGTTGATAATTGTCTGAATGAATTTTATAAGAATATTCTGAAAGGGTTATCTTTGGCCCAGTCCGTGGTGGAAGCCCGCAAGGCGCTGCAGGCTCAAACCGAAAATACCTCATTGAGTTTCCCTGCGCGTCCTTTCCAAAGCTGGTTTCTACTGGTTCATTACGAACTCCAACCGGTCTTATTTTTTTCATCGTCTCAATCGGTATCGCAGGATATTCAACACACCGAGGCATACGCCGCCATTCGGCAGAAAATGCACGGCCTTTTCACTGAGTTTTTGCCGCCCCACTGCGAGGTCAGTGGTGATTCCATTTTGCTGGAATGCCTCAGCGCCAGTAGAGCACAAGCGGGAAAGGTTATCCATGTCCACGGACCTCAGGGTACCGGAAAAACGCAACTGCTGCACATGCTCGCCTTTTACTTGGCAGGAGGCGGTTGGCACCATGTGTTTTATTTTGATTACGCCGAATACTTTTACTCCCCTGTTGACGTACAGGAAATGACCAAAAATTTACTAAATACACCACAAGAAGGGCGGGAGTCATCAGTCGTCGGCAATGGCCGCTGCATTTTTCTGCTGGACAATTACGACAGTGAACTGGCGGAGCAAGAGTCCGATATCGCCCGCGCTGCACTTGCTGAATACCTTGATGGCCTCGCCAAAGCGCGGCACCTCGTCGTAGTCACAGGCTCTGCTCTGGGCGCCTCAATTTCAAACGAAAAACCAATTGCTCTTCGCCCCCTGAACACTGCTGAGCAGCTGAACATGGCATCAAAACTTTTCAGAGACCACACTATTGACGTGAGCGGTTCGGCTAAAATCTTACTCGAAAGCTGCCACGGGAATCCCTTCCTGATTCAACACATTTTGCCAAAATTTACTGCTTCTTCATTCGACGAACTGATCTCGAAAACAACAGATCTGACACGCGACCTTGATCGCTGCGTGGACGCATACTATTCCTGGCAATGGCTGGACCTTCCGCTTCCATGGCGCAGATGGCTAACTCTGTTATCCAGTCTGCCTGGAATGATACTGGAAATGCTGGCGGTGGCTTGCGATTCGAAGACGCCGTTCGAACCCTTCTTGCGTCTGTCCCGGATCATCGGCAATTTCGATGCAACACTCAGCGAAGGCATCGACCTGATGACGAGAGCCGGTTTTACTGTTAAACATCCGATGGGAAGATCAATCAATCCGCACTCGTCGCACTTCATCCGGCGCCAGTCGACCCCCGACGACGCCGAAGACTTTGCAAATAAAGAGATTCCAGGTCTGCTGAGCAGAATTGTTTGCAAATCGCTCGCGATGATCATCCCTGAGGTGGTAAAGAGGTCAGATCAGCTGATTATTCAAAACTTGCTGGTCAACCGTCGACTTTGGGCGCGGCATCTGGAATGCGTGTGGAGAGATGGGAAGTATGAGGAGTTTTCAACAACATTGTCGTCACTGACGGAACTGTTAAAACTTGCCCGGTTATCTGAAGAACTTGCCCTATGGGCGCTGAACTTGGCATCGGAAAACAGCGGCGCAGAACTTAAAGAAAAAACACCATCCTCGGAATTCCGGCTGAGCTGGTTAAAACTGATTGTACTGGCACTCAAGAGCCAAGACGCTTGGCAAAACCCTATAATTGGGCATACTGCAGAACATTGCGAGCAATGGATAAAATCCCTCGACATGGAACGGTTAAAACATGAGGCCCCGTTGTTTACTGCCATAGTTCAATTTCTGCAGACATATTATGGAGGTGTTCAGAAGAAAGCTGAGCTAAAGGAAATTTGTGCGTTAGCCCTGAAGGAATATCGCCGACATGAAGTTTGGCCGCTTGTCATTCAAACACTAAATATGTTAATAGAATGCTCTTCTGATAAAGGGGAAATTCTGCTTTTTGAACGCCAGTTGCTGGAAGAGATTCCTCTGGAGGATTTGCCACCCGTATTCGCTTGGCAAATGAAGGTAAAAGTGATTAATGGTCGCCTATCGCGTGGAGAGCTGGATGCAGCGCAGGATTTGCTCAATTCATTACATTCATCGACAGCTATCGATCATCAACATAAATTGCTGGGCGCGATGCAGGCGGATATTTACTACCGCAAGGAAATGTTTAAAGAGGCGAGCGCCATATATCAATCATTGATTAATAACGAAGTAGCCAATACCGAAAGCAAGGAATTTTTCCGGCAGCGGTGTGCCGAGATTGAGGGTAGACTCGTTTCAGAACAGCAAGTCGACCCATTAGTCTAAGGACTTAAGGCTGACCTAGCTATGAAGGACGTAGTAAATCGTTTAACCTCCTATCCAGGACTGCAGGGTTTACGATATATGCTCCAAGGACAAAAGCTTTGTCAGCAAATCAAAGGATACTGGCTTCGTTATATGGTGATCAAACCCGGAGGCAAGAGCGCGTTGAATATCTTTCATCTGCCCATATCCGGTAACGGCGATCAGCTTATTCGAGAAACCCTCTTCGCGGAATTTTCTTGCTAATTCATACCCGCTCATAGTATTCAATGGTCTAGGTGCCAGTTTTGATGCTCAAGAGTGGATTGATAGCTTTTCGTCTAAATTAGACGAAGAAGGCCAGGAGTACTTAAATGAAGTCAAAGCCAAGATCCACAGCTAACAAAGCGCTGCTGTCGGACAAATTTTCCGCAGTCCGCGGCAGAGCTACACTTTGGGTGGATTAAAAGACATGTTGAGACGGTATCAAATTAAGCCACCGAACGTGCGCAAGCGCAATATCACGGTAGATTGGTATTGTTGATGGCGCCTGTGATTTACACGGGCAAAGATATAACCGAAGAGCCCGATGCGGTAATTCCGCACGTCGGGATCTGTTTGGGGGCGGCTCGGGCAACTGGCTGTTCTACCAAGACTGCAGGAATGATGATGGGATATTTCGCTAAAGTCTGGAAGAACTTCAAGTCCTTTTGGCGCAATGTGGTTTTGCTTGTGATCAAAGAGCATCGCACCGTATTCAAGGGCGGAGTGTTTTTGCT
>CAYUGQ010000002.1:0-47454 GCA_964444305.1 uncultured Candidatus Sumerlaeota bacterium | reverse complement strand
TACAACCTTCGAGGTAGCTGACGTAAGAGTCATCTTCGGCAATGATCAGTGTGCGCTCAAACTGTCCGGTGTTCTTCGCGTTGATGCGGAAATACGTGCTCAGTTCCATCGGGCAGCGAACACCCTTTGGAATGTAAACAAAGGAACCGTCGCTAAATACGGCGCTGTTCAAAGCGGCGTAGAAGTTATCGGTATAAGGAACGACGCTACCTAGATATTTTTTCACGAGTTCGGAATGATCGCGAATGGCTTCGCTCATACTGCAGAAGATAATACCTTCTTCGGCCAACTTGCCTTTAAAGGTTGTTGCGACCGAGACGCTGTCGAACACAGCATCCACGGCCACGCCGGCGAGCATCTCCTGTTCGTGGAGAGGAATGCCGAGCTTTTCGTAGGTGCGCAGGAGTTCTGGATCTACTTCGTCCAGGCTTTTAGGTCCGTCGCCCGCTTTCTTAGGCGCGGAATAATAGCTTAGAGCCTGGAAGTCAGGCTTTTGATATTTTACATTAGGCCACTCTGGGTAAGCCATTGTAAGCCAATGGCGATAGGCCTTCAACCGCCACTCGGTCATCCATTCCGGCTCACCTTTAATATCAGAGAGACGACGGATTACATCTTCATCCAAGCCTGGCTCAAACGAAACCGTTTCAATTTCGGTGGTAAAACCGAATTTGTATTCCTGTGTAGCAAGCTCTTCTTTGAGCTGCTCCTCTGTCATTACCTGATCATCTGTTAAGCTCATTGTCTCTCTCCTGAGTATGCAAACTTTCATCATGCCCGCACTGGCACGGCTGGTTTGGTGCCGGGGCACATGCCCCTCCGCATCCACTTTTTTCCATATCAGCGCGAGCCGGCCCCGATTGTAGCCGGGGACCCGCCATTTCCAGCAAGGTTATGTCAGACAAAGCCGCACGGATACGCTCCGTGATCCTTTGCCACTGGGGTTTGGTGGGACAGTGTGCCTCAATTGCACATTCACCTGATCCACCGGTGCCACAGGCACAATCCGTAATAGCTATCGGACCGTCAATAAGCTCAATGACGTTCAAAACGTGAACATCTTTTGGCTTGTGTGCCAGACGATAACCACCATAAATACCCCGCTGGGCGGACAGTATCCCGTGTTTACTGAGCAGCTTCAACAGCTTGCTGACTGTAGGCAACGGAAGACCGGTAGATTGCGACAAATCTCTTGCCGTCAGCCAGGACTCTCCGTCAGACCACGCAAAATGGCTCAAGAGCACAAATCCATAGTCAGTTAGCTTGTTTAATCTGATCATTTTCACTAATACAGGACTGATTTTGTACTCTTTTATTCATCGTATCATGCTTGCACCATAAATCGTTGTCATAAAAGGAATTTATGGTAGATACTTGGTAGGTAAGCAGTAAACAATATTGATGGAATCGCGCTCTGAAAACCACAGAAAAAAATGAGCCAGTCGGCCCCACCAAAAGCGTCCCCCGACCCATCGATCCTGATGGGCTATTGTCCATCATCGTGCCTATATTTAACGAGGAAGAATTGCTTCCCGTCGTGCTAGGGCACCTCCGTGAGCTGCCGATTCGCACAGAGCTGATCCTGGTGGATGATCACTCTTCAGATCGCACCCCCGAAATTCTCGCCAAAGAAGAGGGGAGAGACGATACAGTTGTCCTTCGTCATGAGAAGAACCGGGGCAAAGGGGCGGCAATAGTGACGGGCTTGCGTGCTGCCACGGGTGATGTGGTTATTATCCAGGACGCTGACATGGAGTATGACCCGCAGGATATCCTGAAGGTGATAAAGCCGATTTATGATGGGGAAGTCAACGTGTCATACGGATCCCGGTTTTTAGGCAAGGTAATCGGTATGCGCCTTCCGAACCGTATTGCCAATTGGATTTTAGCCTGGCTGGTGACTATTCTGTATGGTCAGCGCATTACTGACGAGGCCACTGCATATAAGGCGTTCCGGCGGGAGATTATTGAGGGGGTGGAACTGCAATGCCGGCGCTTTGAGTTTTGCCCTGAGGTCACCGCAAAGGTTCTCCGTCAGGGACATCGAATTGCGGAAGTCCCTGTCGTATATCGTGCGCGAACGTTTGAAGAGGGAAAGAAAATTGGCTACAGGGATTTTTTCAGTGCGGTCTGGACGCTGTTAAAGAACCGGTTTTAACTGTCTTCACCAGAGATTTACAGAGTAGACACTTCCGGATCTTCGTCTTCATCAGGCAACTCATCCGCGATCTCAAAGAGATTGCAGCCGCTGTCGCCCGAGACTATTAATTCGAACTCTTCCAGGTCGGGATGGAGACATGGGGCCAAGGTGTCATCCGTTGCCATTTCTTTTTCCCGTTCGACGTCAAAAAACAGGCATTTCTTGCACTTGCCAATATTGCGGGCAGCGCGTTCTTCAGTTTCTTCTACCAGATGGTTAAACGGTGAGATCATCTCGAAATCTCCCAGACGGAAAGCCGCCTAACTATTTTACTGTCACAATCACGAACCGGGTTTTCCCGATCTTCAAGCGGTATTCGCCGTCGGGCAGGCCTGTGTTAAGGAATTTTACAGGGTCATATTCGGCTGATAACAGGGCACCATCGACGGGTTCATCGATGATTTTAACGGCTTTTTGCGATACCAGACGTTGGGCTTCGCGGCTGGATTTTGCTATTCCGAGCTGTTGCAGCAGAGTTTTGATTGTCGCCACATCGCCTGCAAGCTCGACCCGCTCTGCGGTATCCTCGGGGAATGCCCGCTCAGAAAAGCGTTTTGTGAAGTCGTCTGCCTGTTCTTTGCCGGAACCTTCGCCGTGGTAAAAATCGGTAATCGCTGCTGCAATCTGCATCTTTGCATCTCGAGGATGCAAAGTGCCTGACGTGACCGCTTCGGTAAATTTACGAACCTCGTCGTCTTTTGACGCCAGCACCAGGCGAAAATAGCTTTCCATCAACTCATCCGGGATGCTCATGGCTTTGCCAAACATGTCCCGCGGGTGATCGTCGATGCCGATGTAATTCCCGAGACTTTTGCTCATTTTATGCTGACCATCCAGACCGACGAGCAGCGGGGTTGTCATTATGCACTGAGGCTCCTGACCTTCAATGCGTTGAAGCTCGCGTCCTACCAGAAGGTTGAACTTCTGATCGGTGCCGCCCAACTCGACATCGGCTCGCACGGCTATTGAATCATAACCCTGAAGCAAGGGGTAAATAAACTCGTGGATGTAGATGGGCAATTCGCTGTCGAAGCGATTGTGGAAATCTTCGCGTTCGAGCATTTGAGAGACGGTGTACTTGCTCATCAGTTCGATCGTTTCAGAAACAGACATCTGTTCCAGCCAGTCGGCATTGTCCACTACTTCAGTTTTATCGCGGTCGAGAATTTTAAAAATCTGCTGGAGATAGGTTTCCGCATTTTCCTGGACTTGTTCCCGAGACAAGCGTGGGCGTGTAGCACTTTTCCCACTGGGGTCGCCGATTCGCGCCGTATACCCGCCGATCAAAAACACCACCTGGTGGCCAGCATCCTGGAACTGTTTAAGTTTCCGAATAGGTACTGAGTGGCCCAGGTGAATGTCGGGCGCTGACGGATCTGCCCCGTATTTTATCCGTAGGGGGCGATTTTCCTTACGGGATCGGATCAATTTTGCCGCAAATTCCTGAAGAGGCAAAACCTCCACGGTATTCGATATCAGGAAAAGCAGTTCCTCGCGAATGTCGTCGGGGACTTTCAGTTCGTCAAGAGTGGCAGAGTTGATCATAAACCTTGGCTACTGGATTGGCAGTCACGAATTCGCCGTAAGAGTTTCGGTTCGTTCGATTTTTTCCGCAGGTATTTAATGGCGATAGGTCAAATGGTTTACATAAAAAGGCGTGGCACTCTTTTTCCGAGGCGGGTTGTCAGCTCGTAGCCAATAGAATCGAACCGGGCCGAGACGTCTTCCGCGCGAAGGGTTGTTCCTTGCCCATTACCAAAGGCGATTGCTTCGTCGCCAAGATTTACATTGGGGATTCCGGTAACATCCAGCACGACCTGATCCATACATACTCGACCAACCTGGGGAGCCAACTGGCCGTTAATAATGAAATCTGCCCGGCCACTTGCATGGCGCGGCCAGCCGTCGGCATAGCCCAACGGTACCGTTGCCAGGCGGGCGGGTCCGGAAGTTTTGTAAGTATGGCTATAGCTCACGGGGGTGTTTGAAGGCACATCTTTTAAATAAGTTATACGCGTTTTCAGCGTCATTGCAGGCTTAAGGTCAATATTTCGTTCCATTTCCACGCTTGGGTATTGGCCATACAGGGAAATTCCGATTCGCACCGCATCCAGCCATGCGCGGGGACTGCGCAGAGCCGCCGCGGAATTGCAGATATGGAATATGGTGCCATTATCCAGCTTCGTATGAAGCTCCTGTTTTGCCTGGAGAAAAAGATCAATCATGGGCTCGGTTGTCTCGAAGGATTCTGCATCTGCGCAGGGGAGGTGGGCCATAATCCCTTCGATTAGAACTCCCAACTTGATGCACAAATCCACCAAAGCGCTGGCGTTGACAGGTATCGTCCCGAGGCGATTCATGCCGACGTCCAGCTTTAGGTGGACCGGAACTTTAATCCCGGTCCTGGTCTGAGCTTCTGCCACCGCAGTGATGTGGGAGGCGTCACAAACGACCACTGAACACGCATATTTGGCGGCAATCAGGGCTTGCGGACGAAAAGCCGGAGCCAAGACCAGGATTGGGACATCGATACCTGCATCCCGCAGTTGTACTGCCTCCTCCACCCGTGCTACGCAGAATTGTGGCGCATTCTCATTGAGCAGGGCACGCGCCGTTTCGACGGCGCCATGGCCATAGGCGTCAGCTTTTATCACTGCGAAGACTTTGGTGGCAGGGTCTATATGCTGACGAAAAATCCGATAGTTATGACGAATTGCTGCTAAATCTATTTCCGCCCACGACAGGTAGCTTTCGGAAGGCAGAGATGGCAAACTACTCTGCGGGATCAATGATGACGCTCCAGTTCTTTATGAGGAAAATTAGGCCTGATAAGGCTGTCAACACTACCACCACGGCAAGGATCAGGCGAAGGATTACTGGCAAAGCCCTGGTGAATGCATGGGCGTCGACGTGATAAACTTCAAGGGTTGCGTTTACTGCCAGGGTTACGAGCACGGCAATGATACAGATTATTTGCCAGATGGTCTTTTGCTTTCCCCAGTTATCTGCGTGGATTACGGCCCCGTTAGATACCGCCACGGTGCGCAAACCTGTGACCAGGTATTCTCTTGCGAGAATGATAATGATGGCCCAGGCGGGAAAAATCGGTCTGCCGTTAGGGCCGATGATTTCCACGAAGGACACGAAGGCGGCCATGGTGAGAAGTTTGTCCGCAAGGGGATCGAACAGTTTTCCGAAATTGGTGACAATGTTGTGTTTGCGGGCAATTGCGCCATCGAGGTAATCTGTTACTGCGGCTACCAGGAAAAGCAGCAACGCCAGCCAATAGAAAACGGCGCAGATCACAGGATCATAGGTGAACAACTGGATGTGCAGAGCTCCCAAAAAGAAAGGGATCAGAAGGATTCGGGTGAGGGTTAGCTTGTTCGGAAGATTCACGTTATCTCTTTAAAATTCAAGTAATGGTTTCTATTGATGGTGTGCGTAAATTCGATGCAATCTCTAAAAGCAAAACAGTAGTTGAACATCTATTTATTTCAGACGTAAAGTGCGTATATGTGCTCAAGAAACATTCCTGCTGTCCCAGACAGCGCGAGGAAATTCGTAGGACTGACCTGCCCCGTTTGTGCAGGTAAAGAAGCAACTCTCGACTTCATGCGGTTTCTGGATCCCCATGGTGCTGAGAGGATCGATGTAGACATCTTTGAATGCTCTGCCCGCAAACACACCTATGTTGTCTCTGAGGAAGGGTTGCGCCTGCTGGCTGCAGAGGGCAAAAGATGTCGTGATCGCAAAGTCTTTCACCTTGAAACCATAGAAGGCTGATCCGGGCCGTTGTTGGCGGTCGGTTTTTCTTCTACCAGGTAAAAGTGCAAGGCTGAGTTGCCATACTTCGTCGTGCGCAGGTGACGTAATGTTGTCTCTGGCGTTGAGGTAACTGCGCTTTGAACGATCACCAGGGTGTCCGGTTTTAAAGGCCATCGCTCCAACGTGCTCATTACTCGAGACAGTTCCGCTGAATCATAGGGTGGATCAGCGAAAACTATATCAGGAGAGCGATTGCCTGTTGGTGGTTTCCATCGGTAAACGTCCTCCCGAACTACCGTGGCCTGATCGTTATATCGCAGGCGACTGACGTTATCCTGGAGACAGAGGATTGCCGGACGGGCCTGTTCCACCATGATGGAATGCTCTGCCCCGCGGCTCAGGGCTTCAAGGCCGATCACCCCGCTCCCGGCAAACAGCTCACAAAACACTGATCCCGGGATGTCGCCGGCAATGATCGAAAACAAGGCCTCCCTTACCCGGCTTAAAGTTGGGCGGGTCTGTTGACCTTCCGGTGTTTTGATAGTGTGTCCTTTTCGGTCTCCAGCAATGATTTTCATTTCAGATAGGTATGCCCTGTGTGTTTGCCGTCTGGCAATAAGTTGGATCAATATACAGGGATTTCAATACTATGCCGCATATCATTCTAAAAGGTGAAGCAGATCTTCACTGCATTTCAGAAACATTCCAGCCCCAGCGGGCAGACAGCAACGGGTGGATCATCAAGCTGAAGAACTGTTTTATTTCTTCGGAGGCTTCGATGTTGATATTTGACTGCACGGCCGTCCGCTCTGGATTCAGCCAGGATTTTTACATCCGCGCCGAGGTTAAATCTGGCCGGATCACAGTTCGGGTAGACCCCTATATGCGAATCGAGAAGAATGAGGGAGTGCAGCGGGCAATTCTGGCTGTAACTGCTGTGGTTAACGGCGGCGTCGATAATCCTTTACCCGTTGATAAAAGCAATCTACCAGCGGAAGTCCTTGGCGATATCTCAACCGCAAGCTAGCTCGGCTATACACTTTTTGACTTTCGAACCTAGCTTAATTTTTCGGTTGCCAGAGCGTTCGATAAAGGTTCAGGATTACAATCATGTTTAATTTAGAGAAATTCCGAAAACTACTACGGCAGCCTGTGGGCGTCGTGGCGATCTCCCTCAGCCTGATTCCCTTCTTTGGAACCAAACAACAGCCCTATCAGCTTATCTTTGATAAAACGATCAACTTTTTCCTGCCCGGAGAAAAATGGCCTAACCAGCGTCTGTTCTCTCCGGTGGAAAAGCAGGTTTATGAGCAATACGGGCGGCCGGATATGTTCCGATTATTATGGGACCCAACCGGTGAAATTAAGATGCGGGACGTTGTTCAACTGGAATGGACCCGCAGCAAAATGAAGCAATTCCCGCCATTTACGTGGGTTTATCTGACCAGAAATGAAGAGGTTGTTTTTACCGGAAATACTTATACCTCCCGTCCGCTTACCGAAACAATGCAGCTTATCATTAAGTATGGCGACCCGGAGAACGTGCGCCAGATCGGTGACGGGGTCGTGCAATGGACCTATTACAGTGTAGGTCACATCTACACGATCGCCGGTGACAGGGTTGTAAGCCAGCAGACATTCCCCGCCATGGGTAGCTTCCATAAGTAGCCGTCGTCTTTTTCTGGCAGTGGATCTGCCCGAAAACATAAAAGCACAGTTGGCCGACCTGCAACGGCGAATTCAGACCGGGTGTCGCTTTGTTGATGCACACCCCCGGTGGGTTCCTGCCAGCAATTTCCATCTGACCGTTGAGTTTTTCGGAAACACTCCGGAGGAATATATTGATGGTGTTCAGAAGCTGCTGGACACCTCAACGCAGAATGTCGAGCCGTTCACCCTGGAACTTAATCGCGTCGAGTTGTTCCCACCGGAATCTCGTCAGCCAAAAGTGATTTCTGTAGCTGTAGGGGGGCAGAAGCGGGAACTGGTGCGACTTCACGAAGAAATTTTTTATCGCTTTGTCGGCGCGGGGTATCCCTTGGAACAACGTGAGTATCGGCCGCATTTAACCATTGCCCGTCTTCCCAGCACGAAGACTGCAGCACGGGTCGAGTCAATCGTACGTTCTCACTCCAAGATTATGAATTCGGCGTTTTCCGTGAATGAGATCATTCTTTTTGAGAGCGTACCTGGTCTCGACGGAGTCGAATATAAAAAGCTCCACGCCAGTCCTCTGGGGCGATAAAGTGAACTCTGCCATGTCTGTCAAGATTGGGTGACGCCCTCTCCACCTACGGGTAACTTTTTAGGCGAATTCAGACCATAATTGTGTTCATGGAGTATCTGAATCTTATGAAATCCAAACGAAGTTCCATTTTACGGATGTTTCCAGTTTTCGCTCTGCTGGTGATCTTGATGGTGAGCGATTCATCAGCGCAGCCTCCCGTGCCTGATGCGGCGGCCACGCAGGCTGTTATGAAAGACATTGCGTCCAAGATTGGTAAAGTCGCCGGTTTTTCCGCCGCAGTCGAAAGCGAAGAGCTGGCCCCGGGTGCACCTTCCGGAAAATCCGTCGGTTCGCTTATGGTCTCGCGACTCTATGGCTGGAAGATTACCGTAACGGGAATGAACCCCTATACGATGCTGACGGATTTTCATACTTTATATCAGTATTATCCGAAAGAACGTCGCGTCATGAAAACCACGGCAACAAACGCTGAGCTCAAAATGATGATGACAAAACCAGTCACTGATATGAACCCTGTGGCTCTTTTAGATCCGGACACCGTACAGTTTATAGGGGAGGAGGTGGTCAATGGTGAGACGGTTTATCATGTCACGGGAACCACTCAATCTCAGCTCATGCCTGGCGGTCCCGTTGTTGCCCGGACTGTTTCCGCATGGCTTTCATCAGAAGACGGCCTTCCGCGCAAGACGATAGAATCTGTGGGTTCGACAACCGGCACTACGATTTATAGAGACGTGAAAATCAACCCGAGCCTTAAGCCTGAAGATTTTGCCTTTACACCACCCACCGGGGTAACTGTTATCGATACCAATGAGCAGATCCGCAAACTGGAAGAACGGATAAATGCCGGTCAGACCCCTGACACGGGAAACTGATCAAACCCTCCGCTATGCCAGTTCAGCTATCATCATTTAAGGAGCCGCAAGTATGCGCCTTGGAGTATTCCTCGCACTGTTTGGCAATAAAGATCTCGAAACCACGCTCGACTATGTGAAGTCTGTCGGTCTGGACACGGTGGAGGTTGGCACTGGAAACTATCCTCCAGACACCCACTGCAAACCTGCTGACCTTCTTGGTAATAAAGAAGCCCAGAAGCGTTTTCTCGATCAATTCGAAAGCCGTGGGATAAAAATTTCCTCTCTATCGTGTCACGCTAACGCGGTGCATCCTGATCCAGCAGTTGCCAGGGAGCATGCCCGGATCCAGCGCGAGACGATTCAACTCGCCGGAGAGCTTGGTATTGACCGGATTAATACCTTCAGCGGCTGTCCGGGCGGTGGGCCGGAGGACAGAACTCCGAACTGGGTGACATGTCCATGGCCGGACGACTTCTTAAAAATCCTCGAGTATCAGTGGGATCAAGTTTTGATCCCATTCTGGAAAGAAGAGTCGGCTTTTGCCCGGGATCATGGTGTGAAAATCGGCCTCGAAATGCACCCCGGTTTTTCCGTATACAATCCAGAAACATTGCTTCGGCTGAGAGCGGCAGCAGGAGATAATATCGGAGCAAACTTCGACCCGTCGCATTTATGGTGGCAGGGAATCGATCCTCTGGCGGCCCTCCGGGAAATCGGTCGAGATGCCATTTTCCATGTTCACGCAAAAGATGTCCGCGTGGATCCCATAAATACGACAAAAAACGGCGTTCTTGATACAAAGCACTACGGTCAGGAACTTCAGCGGTCATGGATATTCCGTAGCGTGGGCTATGGCCATGATGAGCTTTTTTGGCGGGATTTTGTTAGCACTTTGCGGATGCTCGATTATGACTATGTCATTAGTATTGAGCACGAAGACAGTCTTCTAAGTGTTAATGAAGGCCTCACCAAAGCCATAGAAGTTCTGAAAAACGTCCTTCTCACGGAAAAACCGGGTGAGATGTGGTGGGCGTGATCAGGAGTTTTGCGCAGAGTTAGTGACCACATAAATTAGAATCAGGGTGCGTTCGTTCCTTAAGGGATGGACACACCTTTGTTCGTTCAGCGGATTGTGGCGCCTCCATCAATTCGAAAATCGCTTCCTGTAATAAACTGTCCATGGGTGGCGAGATACACAACCATGGTAGCAACGTCTTGAGGTTTACCGTCAATTTTCAGGGGTGACCGGTTCAGGGCCTGTTCACGGAACTCTGGGTCGGATTCATCCGGCGGCAACACCGTTCCAGGGGAAATGGAATTAACCCGAACTTCCGGCGCAAGTTCCAGGGCCAGGGTTTCCGTCATGATTGCCAAGCCCGCTTTTGCAGCAAAATATGGCGTAAACTCACGATAGGGGCGCTTAAGGTTGCAGTCGCTGATATTAACGATCAACCCGCTCCCACGCTGTTTCATCTCCCTGCCCAAAGCCTGGGACAACAGGAATGGAGCACGTACATTAATTGCCTGAATTTTGTCCCATATCTCAGCAGTAATTTCGCCCAGAGGAGTGGGATAGTAGACGGCAGCGGAGTTCACCAGGATGTCGATTTTAATGGCGTGGTGGGTCATTGTGGAAACTATCCGGTCGATCTGTTCCGGATCGGCCAAATCTCCCCTTATCGTATCAACCTTGCGCCCCAGGGAGAGAATTTCGGCGGCCACCTCATCTGAGGCTCTTGAACTGGTATTGTAATGAATTAACAGGTTGGCTCCTGCGGAGGCCAGCGCCAGAGCGATTTCTTTTCCCACACGTTTCCCCCCGCCGGTAACCAGCGCCGTCTGGCCCTTAAGTGGTGTGTCGCCAGGTAATATTGTCATTAATAAAGCTCTTTTCTTTTGAAACCTGTCATTTCGCCTAGTTGAATCGTCTGCATGACATTAAAATCAACTCTTTCAATTTGTGCTTTTGCGTTAGCGTTTATCATCCCTCAATCAGTTCCGGGGCAGCAAACTACGGCTTCGATTGCTCAGACGACTTCTTCAGTGGTCCAAACTACGGCTTCCGCCATCCTTTCCACCAGCACATCGAACCAGATTACCACCGGACCTTTCACCTCGGATACAACGGCGATATCTACGTCCACTGAATCATCCGCCGGGCAATCCACGTCAGCCCTGCCTTCAGCATCGCCTGCGACCACTGGGACTGTTACAGCAAGGCCACAACCGGTTCGATTTAACTATGATTTGGTCAGGCCTGATCAAGATACCACAAGTCAGCCTCTCAGCGAAGTAACCGCCATCAGCGAAACACCAGCGCGGGACAGGATGTTGGCCGAGGCGTTAATTGCCGATGATTATCGTGAGTCTCACTGGAACTTCGCATTCTATCGTAACCTGGCCCCAGGTAATACGACCGAGGTTGATGCTGGCCGTCCCTTTGAAAGCACGCGCCAGAGTCGCCCGGGCCCCTTTTCTCGCCAGCCGGTTGGTCCGCTCACCGGTCGTATCATCTTTGCCAGCGCTGGTCACGGCTGGACGAACGACAGCACCAGCACAACTCTATGGTATACCCAGCGTCCTAACACTTTTGGTGTAGTCGAAGATTTCGGAAACCTGGATCAGATGAACTTCTACGCGGACATCTGCTTCCGTGCCGGGGCTACCATTGTACCGCTTCGCCCGATTGGCTTTCAGCATGTTGAGCGAATCATAGATAACGAAAGCCCTCATGCCACCTTTCACGGCGCCTGGGCCGATTCTGAATCCACAGTTTCATTCGGTTTTGCTGGAGCCAGAATTCCCTACAGGTTCTCAAGGGCGGCGGCAGAAGAAACGGCCGTGGCGCGGTTTCGTCCGGTTTTGCCGGTGACAGATGAGTATCCAGTATACGCCTGGGCCCGTGCCGGGGCCGACAGGGTGTTGCAAACGTACCGCGTGGTTCACGCAGGTGGCGTTTCAGAGGTGGATATTGATCATCGTAAGATTGGCAACGGCTGGATCTACCTTGGCACTTATCCCTTTCGCCAGGGCTCAAGCGGTTATGTGGAGGTTCCCAATATGGTCCGCGATGCGACTGCAGTTGTTGAGCAGCGTGTGGTCATTGCCGATGCCATTCGCTTTGGCAATGGTATGGGTGATGTCAATCGCGGCGGTGGTATCAGCAGCTTTCCCCGTGAAGAAGAAGCGTCGCGCTACTGGGTAGAACGTTCTTTGCCAGCCGGCGCGGCCCCCATTTTTAATGCGTTTGAGGATCGAAACGATCAAAGTAATAACGTAGGTGCCGCGCCACGATTTTCCGCTTATATGAATCGTGAAAGTGAAGGCTCCTTCTTTGACCGCGTGTATATGAGCTTTCACTCAAACGCTGTCGGCGGCAGGGGAGTGATGGGCTTGTACAACAGCCATGCACAGCTTCGGCCTGATCATCAGATCGAACTGGCTAAGTTAACGGCTGATGAGCTTAATAAAGAAATGACCGATGCCGGACTGAACCTGCTGCGTCCGTGGCATGTGCGCGGAATGCGAACGCTGGCACATATTAATTTCGGAGAGATTCGCAGGGATTATCTTAACAATGAAATGTCGGCCACGATCCTGGAAGTGGCGTTTCATGATAATCCTGATGATGCCGCGCTCCTTCGCCAATATTCTGTACGCTATGCGTCGGCCCTTTCCGCTTACCGGGCAACAGTTCGCTATCTGGCCGAAGTGGGGGAGCAGGAAATCCAGACGATTTCACCTCCGCATGCGCCTAAACTGCTGTCGGTGACTGGAAAATCAGCAAATGAGGCCGTGGTTGTCAAGTGGGCTCCGGCCGCATTGGACCCACTCTCTTCTCCCACAACCGAAATTCGATATCAGGTATATACTTCATCTGATGGTCTGGCTTTCGGGACAGGTCAGGAGGTTGGAGACGTCACCGAATTTACACTTTCCAAACAGGATCTTCGAAAACCTCTTTATGTGCGAGTGACAGCAGTATCGCCCGGCGGTGAAAGTCAGCCGTCTAATATTATGGGAGTAACGGTGGCCCCCGAGGCACCTGTCTTGATCGTTCATGCTGCCGGCACCATTGAGGATGACATGGTGCTGACTCAGACCGCCGAGGCCAACCTTGGCTGGGCTCTTCGTCCCGGTGGAAGCTTTACTCGACTTGTTCCGCGTTTGATGAACAATGGCGAACAAAGTCGCGCGGTCGGCACGGGCTTGCGCACCCTCGGCGCAGGGTTTGACACAATTGATGTTTCTGAACTGCATACGATAACTGATTTGAACCGGTATCGAGGGGTCGCTGTCATGTTGGGGAGACGGCCTGTTGCGGAATCGCTTACAACGACAGACGTTCTCACGTCTTTGCACGATTATGTCACAACCGGCGGACGATTACTTATCTCCGGGGCGCGCCTGGCGGAAGTCGATAACGATTCCACCGAGAGTTTAGTACGGTGGGGTGACTTCGCTGAAGAAGTTCTGCGAATTAGTTTTGCGGAACAGACCACCGTTACCCGGCTCATGCAGGCTGGCGAAGGCAATCTTACTACTGTTACATTGCAGCTTGGGGATAGGAATTTGCGATATTTTGACCCCCGCCCCACTGAAGTTTTACTGCCTGGTGAAGGAGGCAGGCCAGTGCTTGCTTATGATCGCCACAATGGTGCAGCGGCTGTGGCAACTCTGAAAGATGGCAGCATCTGTACCGCGGTTCTCGGCTTTCCTCTGGAAGAACTCGAAGGCAGAGATCAGCAGGCAGTCCTGGCAGCCCAAATTTTTGTGGCCATGGGTCTTAAAGCGCCCGAGCCCCCTTCCCGTCCGGGACAACGACCTCGTGGTGCGGAGGAAGATACTCCTTCAACAACAACGCTGTCGCAGGGGCAGGATTTATCCACTACCGCTTCCACATCTATTACTACCTCCACGGTTGATCAACAGACGACTGGATCTGCCACCATTACCACAAGCACCGTGGTCAATCAATAAGAGGCCAAATGGAAGATCAGCTACCGATAATCATCAGTGGCCCCTATGGGCGAATGGGTCAAGCTTTGTGCCGTCTGGTTAAAGGCGACCCGGCCCTGGAACTTGCTGGAGGTCTATTGTCATCAAAGAGCAATGCACCTGCATCACGAGAGGGGAGTATTTCCGTCAGAACTCGCGCCTCACTGTCTGATTTGCTTGGAGAAACAAGCCCTTCCCGGGCTGTCTTAATAGATTTCACGACCCCCGCCGCCACAATTATGCGGCTGCAGGAAGCAGCTAAGCTTGGCCTTCCGGTTGTAATTGGTACGACTGGTTTTTCTGACGAGCAGAAAAACGAAATCAGTGATACTGCCCGGAATATACCGATCGTACTGTCTGCCAATATGAGTCTGGGCGTTAATGTCCTTTTGAGCATTGTGGAAGACCTAGCTCGCCGAATAGGTGAGTAT
Organism: uncultured Candidatus Sumerlaeota bacterium; assembly: GCA_964444305.1. Classification (GTDB taxonomy): domain Bacteria; phylum Sumerlaeota; class Sumerlaeia; order Sumerlaeales; family Sumerlaeaceae; genus JAKFFN01. The sequence goes on along the minus strand of CAYUGQ010000002.1, from coordinate 32,952 downwards.
GATATTGAGGTTATTGAAACCCATCATCGGCTGAAAAAAGATGCTCCCAGCGGCACCGCCCTTGCTTTTGCAGAAGCAGCCGCAGTGGGGCGTGAGCTAAACTTTAAGGACGCTGCCCGCCACGGGCGACATGGCCTGACGGGGGAGCGCTCGCAGGCAGAAATAGGCATTCATGCGATTCGCGGCGGAGACGTTGTGGGCGATCACACTGTTTTGTATGCAGGAACCGGAGAGCGAATTGAGATCACCCATAAAGCAAGTGGCCGCGAAGCTTTCGCCGTCGGAGCATTGACGGCTGCAAAGTGGGTAATCTCGAAACCTGCAGGGCTGTACTCCATGCAGGATGTCCTTGCTCTTTAGTAAAACAGGTGTTTCAAATAGAAACACATCCTTAATGCGACTGGCTGAATTAAGCCGGTTTGAGTGCGTAACCATCCTCAAATGGAATCTCAAAGCACAACTGCCGCCCAGACATCGGCTAATAGCCAGGCACACGACACCCAGGTTATCCGATCTCTTAGGAAATTTATTGAGGGTTTGACTGACCCTACGCTGCTGGTTTCTGCCGGATGCATGAAAATACTTTATGCAAACACGGAAGCTCGCGTACGATATTCGGCCTATGATCTAACGGATCAGGCCGACCTTCCGACCTTTATTTCGCAGGCATTTCCCGGTGCCAACCCGGAAGACATGGCCGAGGCATTTGCTGCGCTGGCGATGGACCGGGATTCTGATCCTGCGACTGTAGTTCTTAATGCCGGGTTGAAGCAAACGCATCTGCGAATTGCTGCGTTAAACTTTGATGACGATTGCGAATGCGGTGGCGTCCAAGCGCTGTTTGCCGTAACGATATCTGACCCCGATTTCGAAGCAGTGATGCGTCGGCTGGAATTCGTTTTGGATTCCACCACCGATGGTATTTTTATCGTCAACCGCACCAATCACATTGTTTATTTTAACAAGGCCTGCGAACGGATTACCGGGTGGCGCCGGGATCAGGCGGTTATGCAGACCTATGAGTGTGCAAATGTGCTTCGCTGTCACAATGACGAAGGTGAAAGCCTGGGAAGCGGAAGCCTGTGTCCTGCAAAAGTCTTCTTCCATAAAGACAGCATGCCGAAACCTCACGAAATGCTGATTACTATGGTGAACGGCAAAGAGCGGTTCGTGGAAACAAACTACAGTCCCATCCGCAATACGGCCGGTGAAGTTGAGTTTATCGTGGGAATTATTCGTGATATCGATGAGCGAAAGCGGTTGGAAGACCAGGTTGTTCAGAACCGCAACCTGGTTATGCTGGGTTCACTGGTAAGCGGCATCGCCCATGAAATTAAAAACCCTCTCGGCATTCTCATGTCCAGCGTTGAGATTGTACTGAACGAAAGTCGGCCGGAAGAGCACCGGCGTGAAGCCGCCAGCTTTATTAAAGATGAAGTCCGCCGGCTTGACGAACGGATGAAATACTTTTTGGCCTTCGCAAAGCCAAAGCCTCTCATGCGAGAGGCGGTTGATGTTGGTACGTTGCTGCGAAAAGTGGCTTTTCATTACCAAGAGGCCGGCGGTATGGCCAACCAGAGCTTTCATGTTCAGCCTCCCATGTGTTCTCACCTGCCAGAAACCATGGCAGATCCGGATCTCCTGCACCAGGTTTTCTTAAATCTTATCATCAACGCTCAGGATGCCAGTTCTCGCGGCGGCGTACTGTCCATCACGGCGGAGCAGGTGGACGAATGGATCCGGATTAGGTTTATCGACAATGGAGAGGGCTTGGATTCGGATCAGATCGAAAAGATGTTTGATCCATTTTTTACGACAAAACCCAATGGCACAGGTCTCGGATTATCGATTGTGCACCAAATCATAACCAGCCATAGGGGAAAAATATCAGCTCGGCAAAACGACGGCAGGCCGGGTTTGACCATAGAAATCTTGCTGCCAATTACGGAGGAAATAGAATGACGTACACAGCTCGCCTCCTGATAGCTGAAGACGAAGAGCGTTTGCGGCGCTTGCTCCAAATGCTGCTGAGTACACAAGGATATGACCTGACACTTGCTGCCGATGGCGCAGAGGCATGGGACCTTTTTCAGCAGGGAAGTTTTGATGCGGTAATCACTGATCTGCGGATGCCTCGTCTGGACGGGCTGTCTCTGCTGCGGAAAATTAAGGAACTCTCTCCGACGACACCGGTCGTTGTGATAACGGCTTTTGGATCGATCGAAAACGCGGTAGAGGCCATGCAGGCCGGTGCCATTGACTATGTAACCAAGCCTTTTGAAGAAAAGAAATTAAATGTTTCAGTGGAACGCGCCCTCAATATTGGCCGTATCATGGACGAAAATATAAATCTTCGAGCGCAGGTTGCTGAAAAGCTTAACATTGGCCGGATGGTTGCAGAATCGCCGGCAATGAAGCGCATTTTGGAATGCGTTCGTGCCGTGGCCGCCAGCAATGCCAACGTGCTCGTTTATGGCGAGAGTGGTACCGGAAAAGAATTGGTAACCCGGGCCATCCACGACAGCAGCCCTCGTCGTCACGCTCCATTCGTGGCTATTAATTGCGCTGCAATTCCTGATAATCTTTTGGAAAGTGAATTGTTTGGGCACGAAAAAGGATCTTTTACGGGTGCAACGGAACGGAAAACAGGTAAGTTCGAACAGGCCGATGGCGGGTCACTGTTCCTGGATGAAATCGGTGAAATGAATATGGCTATCCAAGCCAAACTTCTACGCGCTATTGAACAGCAAGAGTTTCAACGGGTCGGTGGGAACCGGACTATTAAAACCAATGTTCGGTTTATTGCGGCTACCAACAAAGACCTGCGTGAATCGGTTCGCCTGGGTTCATTTCGGGAGGATCTGTTTTTTCGCATCAACGTATTTCCGATCCATCTTCCGCCCCTCCGTGAACGTCTAGAAGATGTTGTTCCTCTAGCCCGGTTTTTTATCAAAAAATTCTGCGTCGAGATGGGTCGCAAGCCCATTGAGTTGGAGAAAAGCGCCGAGGCTCTGCTGATGCAAGGGGAGTGGTTAGGTAATGTGCGCGAACTGCAAAATACTATTGAGCGAGCAGTCATCCTGCTTCAGGGAGAGGTGCTCCGGGCCCACGATTTGGCATTTGTAACAGGGGGTGGGCCTTTTGCCACTGGTCTGGACGGCGACCGGCAGGCACCATCCAATAGGGGAGCGGTCAGTGACTCCAGCCGCTTTGTTATACCCGCTAATGGCTTTAATCTGGAAGCTCATGAAAAACAGCTTCTCTTGCAGGCATTGGAGCGCAGTGGCGGAAATAAGAGCCGGGCCGCGAAAATGCTTGGCCTGAGCAGGGCCACACTTCGCTATCGCCTGGAAAAATTCGGAATAGGTGGTGAACAGGATGCAGATGCTGAGTTGATCGAAGCCTGACGACAGACCCGGCTCTGGACCCGCTGAGTAACGTACCACTATGACAATTCAGTAGAGGTAACTAAAAACCACCAGCCCGAGGAGAACTCCGGGCTGATGGCATTTAGTCGTATTCTATGTTAAGGTGCAGTGGTGCCGGTTCCCGTGCCAGCCGCTCCCGGAGCTGCAGCGTCTGTGCCAGTGGCATCAGTCCCTGTCGCATCCAAACCGGTGCCAGTGCCTGCTCCAGCAGGATCAGTTGACATCCCTGCATCATCGGGCGGTATCGGAGTTGTTGTTGATGACTCGGCTGGCATGTCCGTCGTGCCAATGTTGTCATCAGTTGCAGAATCTGGACCGCAGCCAGCTAAGGCCAAGGAACCAGCAACTGCTGCGATTAAAGCAATATATCTCATGAAAAATCTCCTGAAAGTGGGGTGGTTTTATACCCATTGGAGTTCAGCATATCCCGTGCCGTCGCTACTCACTTCTGTTAGAGTTTCTCAGTTCAGGCGGCAGACATCTGCCTAGCAAATCTTAGTAGATTGCCCAATCCGTTACGTTAGACGTTGGCTGAATTCCCCACGCACCAGCATGCGGCGGTTCTCCCGTCGAATTGAAAGTTGCCGCAGGGGAGGTCTCCACCAGGTAATACTCGTCCGCGTTTAGATTTGCATAAAGAGGAACGCCGTCTGGAAACTCCAGGACATCTGCTTCACCGGGAATTCCCTGTAAAAGCAGCGTATTGGGAACGTTGTGATAAACATTAAAGTTTCCTACGCCGTCCGTAGTTGGCTCATATGTAAGCCCGGGAATTATACTGGCTGCCAAATTCCCATCGAAGTCTATAGCATGGCTGCCAATGCGGTGAAAGATGGTGTCTGTGATGTTCATGAAAGTAAGAGGGTTTCCTTCCGTTCCGTTATGGACATGAATGCCCCGACTCGTTGCGGAAATTCCTGGCGCTACTTCCGCAGCACTTCCAATAAGGTCGCAGTTATCGAGTACAATCGTCCGTCGGCCCGTTGGGACGTGCAGCGCAGTTATGATAGTGTTGTCTGTGGAGGCATTTGTCGTAAAGACCGTATTCGTTGCATCCAGGTAAGAGCTTCGAGCTGCAAACCCAATTTGTACCGTATTAGTTCCAGCTCTTAGCACACAGTCCTTCATAAGATACATACCGCCTTCCAGCCTGGCTGCCTCAGATTGGCTGATTACGTTTATGTTTCGCAGGAGGACGATACCAGAAACGTTTTGCTGGATGGCCCTGTGATTACCATAATATGTAACTTCCGTATTTGAGATAAGTCGAGAGTTCTGCGTGAAAAGACACCAGCTAACATCAGCGTCTCCCAGTATGCGGAGATTATCGAGCACAGTTTCACCGGCGTCGCGGAGATCCACCGTCATTTTCTCTCCGGTATCTATGCCCCGCTGACCATCCACAACAAGGTTTCGCAGGGTGTGATTGCGCGAGGTAGAGGTCGCAAGCCGAATGGCGAATTCTGATCCGGCCGAGGGAGCAATTACCGGGGCAGGGGAGAGGCTGGGGCTTCCCTGTAAGGTAATCGCATTAGAAACAGCAGGAAACAAGAGGGACTCGCTATAAGGGGCGGAATTGTCCGTTATCTCGATGAGTGTACCTGGAGTAGCTGCAGCAATTGCCTCGTTAATCGTTGAGAAATCAGCCCCAGTATGGCCCACCGTGATTTTGTTCTGCGGAACATTCGTTGTTGAAACTCCGATAGCTCCTGTAAATGAACGACCAGGCGCTGGGTTTAACGTGGCGGCCGGCGAATTAGCCGCCAGGCTGAAGTCAGCGGAATCGGGATCAACGTAAAGCGGTTCTCCCTGATTGAGGGTAATACTATTTCCGCCACTTTCGATTCCAGCGATAGGCGCTGTGTTTTGGCAAAGCTTATAGACGTTGTAATCTTCAAATCGCTCAACCGGACCGGCATCAGCCATATACTGGTTGCCGGGATAAGCAAAGTCGTTAGTCGCGAAAGGGGAGCCGTGGATATTAAAAAAGTTGCACCCCGTAAAGGTTAGCTTTTTGACCACCCACCCCACACGACCAGTGGCTAAGAAGACCACACGGCTGATCTGGTTGGCGGGTCCGCCAATGAAATCGCATTGATTGTAACTAACCTCCAACGGATGCGGACTATACCGGCCTGAGTTAAAGTCATCAATCCCGTGAGTAGCGGAGCGATCGTGCTGCCGCAGTTGGGTAAAGGCGCAGTTGAGCATATTGCCCGTCTTGCGGAACACGCAATTGTCAAAGCTGGCGATATTTGGCCCATACTGATTGCCGATAACGCATCCATAATTGGCATTGGCGTTATTTGTGGTTTCGAGGTGAGTATTAGACATCGTCAACGTGCCGCCGTTATGGAACAGCAGGTGTTGCACAACCCGCAAGGTGGAGTCGCGAACTACTAACTCACCACCGCCCATATGCTCGAAAGCCATTACGCCACCTTCAAAGCTTACGCCGTCCAGAACGTGACTGTTGGCTGTAATTAGAGGACGCTCTGACCCGAAAGGCCCGGGTCCGTAACCTGTGATAATACAATTTTCGATCAAGCCATTCGTGCCGAATCGAAAGTCGACTGCGCCAGCAGTAGTGTTCCCGGGAATCGAATTAACCGGATCGGACGCTATGGACAAATTTCTCAAAACAAGCCCGTCGGCGTCATTGATGATTGCAGCCCCATGAGTGTCATACACGGGATTTGCAGCACTGGCTGAACCCGTCGTCCAGAACCAAGGCTGGGGCCCTTCGCCAGCACGAGGATGAGCGGAAGACTGACCAATAATCTGAGGAGGCGGATCCAGCGCGGGCGCCCCCTGTATCGTCAGGTTATCAATTGTGATATGGTGATTGCCGGTGTAAGGGGAGAGGTTCTGTGTCAGTTCTATAACGTCTCCCGGTACCGCCACAGTTAGAGCATCCAGGATGCTTGGGTATTGGTCCGGCACCAAAAGTGTGGCCGCGCTGGCGGGAAATAAAAGGCCAGCCAGAGCCAGGGTGGAGCAGCTTCTTACCATGCCTGCGATCATTACAAGTCCTGCTTTCGAGGGTAATGGACTAACTTGCCGACTTGTCCGCCGAGGACCTGCCGGGTACGGCATCAGAAGTTCTAACTGCAAACTTTGAATTTATGAGAGTGGATACGGCGAGGTATTGCATTGGTCAAGAAAATACGGAATACCGTCAGCATGAGAACCATCGAGGTTACGAGGCAATATTTAATGAATGAAGCAGTTAATAATACGCACCCACTCCCCTGATAACTCTAAACTTACCATAACTTCCTGAAACTTACATTTAAGGAAGTTTGCCTGAGAAGGCATTTTGCTCAGGGGAGAGGCGTTGAGGGGAATATCTGCAGGCAGAAAATGCCAGATGCTGGTCCTTAGAAACTTCTTAATCATCAGCGATGATTGATTTTCCGGTAGATGATTAGCTTCGGTTGAGAGATTACACTACTGCTGGCCGGCAAAGGCGGCAGCGCGAACATGAATCTCAGAGTTCTCTCTGCTTGGTCCTGTGGACTCTTCCCAGGCAATGGCCGCCCGCTGATCCGTAGATACGATCGCTGGATTGCTTATCAGGCTTTCCTCTGAATGCCTGATTGTGAAAGGGATCATGCTGTCCGGACTGCTTCCAATCCCAAGATTTAGCTCGTATCCCAGGCCATAAAGCTCTGAGACCCATGCCGCAACGTACTGATCACCAATAACCGTTGCCGCTACGGAATGGCTGTTTGCATCAGAGCTTCGGTCGATCACCTCTCCCCTGCCTCGCGTGTCGGCGTCGCCCACTCCCATAAATACCCGGTCCCGCGGTTCGCCATCCACTTCCGTAAGACGATCATACCAGATTGCCGCCAACGGACCGCGGTTCGTCATAAACAGATCTGGGAAATGTTGAGCTGGAACATTTTCGAAGTTATCTGGAAGAGCTACCTGCCAACGTCCAGTTGCGGCGTTAAATTGCGCACCGATCAGATAAAACTGGTCAGCCTGGGCCAAGTACCAATAGACGGTCGGTTCGGGCAAAAAGAAAAGTTCCGGAAAAATATTATGGCTGTCAGCGCCAGGCGTCAGCTCATCGGTGATGAGAACACCATCACCCTGATGATATCGCGTGCAGGCCACACTGTAAATATTCCCGTATCCAAACTGCCAGACGATCCAGGGCTGGTCCTGTTCGTCAAGACTGAGAGTAACCAGGTCTGCGCTTCCCACGACGGACGAATCCGACGGAAAGGGAACTGTCAGTTGATGCCACTTGTTGGGAAATCTGGAAATACGCCGTGCATATACCGGCTGTCGCTTCTCCCCTGCTTGACTAATCCAGGCCACATGAGGCACACCGGTGGAATCCACTGCTACAGTGGGCATGGAATTACTCCCGGTTGGGTTCGAATCGACTATAACCGGCGGAAGCCATTCGCCATCTCTCTGCTCTCGCAAGAATATGCGGCGGCTGCTCCCGGCTATTCCATCCCACACTACGAATAAGCTCCGGCCGTTCTCGCTGTACGCAACAGCCGGGTTTGAATTGCTGCGGCTGATCAGGCTAACTTGCTGAGCTTCCTCCATGATGGCCGACATTTGGGCCAAACCGCTGGCAGGCGTCGTAAACCACAGGGCCGCCGCAAGGGAAGAGACCACTGCAACGCGGGACATGTATGTGCTTTGCCAAATCATCCTGTTATAAGGTATAGGACGGCTGGGTAACGTATTTCAATATCTAAATAGTAATTAGACGGTGATGTGTGTAAGCCGCTTTGGAACGGAAGTGAGGTTTCGCGCGCCATTTTCTGTGATGACCAGCAAATCTTCAATACGCACTCCTCCAATACCGGGCAGATAAATACCGGGCTCGATAGTGACCACCATCCCAGCTTTCAAAACATCACTGCTGCGAGGGTTCAAGGTCGGACCTTCATGGATGTTAAGGCCAACTCCGTGCCCAAGCCCGTGACCAAACTGGTCACCATACCCTGCCTGTGAAATGATGTCACGGGCTACGGAGTCCACATGCTTACATGAAACGCCCGGCCCAAGTTCTTTGACCGCAGCAAGCTGAGCACTGAGAACAACTTCGTAGATCCCCGCGCATTCCGGCCTCAGCTTCTCCCCTATTGCCACGGTCCTGGTCATATCACTGTGATAATAGTTCTTTTTCACCCCCATATCAAACAGCAGCAGTTCCCCTGCTTTCAACCGAAAATTGCCTGGGACAGCATGAGGATTGGCAGAATTGGCCCCGGTCGCAATGATGCTCGCAAAAGCCTCCTCAGCCCCATGGTCGATCAACAGCCGCAGGATCTGGTTGCGAATCTCAACCTCCGTCATACCTGGTTGAGAAAATTCGACAGCTTGGCTATAGATCTTTTGGTTAAGGCGCTGATTGGCCGCGATTGCTTTGATTTCCCGGTCAGACTTAACAAGCCGAAGGTCGCTGACAATTGAGCCTGCTGGGGTTAGCTCTGCCCAGTCGAAGGCTTTCTTCATGCCTTCTACTTGCGCATACGATGCCGTCTCTTCAAAACCGATACGCTTCAGCCGCTTCTTTCGTGCGATGTCTGCAATCTGTGTGAAGGCCCGCTGGGTGGAGAGCACCACTTCCATATGTTTGATAGATGATACGGCCGAATCAAAATATCGAGAATCCGTGAAGAACCACGCCGCAGATTGAGTGATTAAAAGAAGGGATGCCGAACTCGGATAACCCGATAAATAAAAGGAATTTTCTCGTCCCTCTATAACAATTCCGCTGAGCTTACGACGACGAAGCTCGGACTGGACCCGCCCAATCCGCTGTTCAAGTTCCTCTTTCATGGTTCGAGAGCATCTTCCCCGGTGATAATGATCTTCTGGTGTTTACTAGAGTGCCGTTCAGCGTCGATAATTTTCCGTATGATCGAAATCGTCTGATTCAGGTCTTCATTAACCACCGCATAATCATACTTCTGCGCAAAATGGATCTCGTGACGGGCATTTCGCAGCCTTAGTTTTATAACTTCTTCGTTGTCAGTATTACGGTTACGCAGTCGTTCCTCAAGGACCACAAGAGATGGAGGCAGAACAAAAATCAGGATTGCCCGGTCATTTAGCTTTTTGATGTTCAAGCCGCCAACGACGTCCAAATCCAGAACGACATCCTGACCGGCGGCAATTTTTGCATCCACCAAGTCCTTCCTGGTGCCGTAATAATTTCCGTGGACTTTAGCCCATTCGTAAAACATATCGTGAGCGATCAGCTCGTGAAAGTCTGATTCACTGATAAAATGATAGTCACGACCGTCCACCTCATCCCGTCTGCGCGGGCGGCTTGTAACTGAAACAGAGTAGCCAAGACGTGGATCAGAATCCAAAAGTGCCCTGCATATTGAGCTTTTTCCGCCCCCGGACGGGGATGACAAGATGATTAGGGTTCCTTGGGGCTCCAGGGAAATAGACACTTACGACAGCTCCAGTGATTCTGTAATTTTGGTGTTTTTGACGTTCTTTCGCCTTTTTGTCGAGTTCAACTTCCGCTGTATCGTGAGATATATTCCAATCCCGGCAAGGGTTCCCACAGCATCTGCACACCAGTCGGCAAATGAACATGTACGACGGGGAACAAACAGCTGATGGAATTCATCACTAGCCGCATACAACAGTCCATAAAACACCGGTGCTTTTATGGAAAGATTGGCGCTGCGAAAGAACCACGCAGCAAAGAAACCTAGTGGCAGATAAAGTCCGAAGTGAACGATCTTATCAGCATGCGGCATGGAAATAACGGGATAATGATTTCCAGGAACAGAGGACAAAGCAAAAATCATCATCGACCAGCCGGCCAGCAGCCCGAAGCCCGAGGGCGAAAACTGTAGTGATTTTGGACTCGACATGGAGCCTAAACCAACAATGTTAAGAGTTGTGGCATAATCGATTAAGCGCCTGTGTGCATACCTTGAATTGTTTGGATAACTTCCTTAACTACCTTAACTAATTCTGATTTAACTGTCCCACAGCTTGTGTCTTAGTCTGTTGAAAACATTGGGCTTAAACCGCGAGACCATAGGTTAAGTGAGAGGGTGGTGGCTCAATGTGTTAAAGTGCCACTTTAAGCCTTGACAGCTTGTGTAAAACTACTTACTTTTTAGGCTCACCCAACTTACATAGCTTGTCAGCAACTGCTTCCAGATCTTCGCGACCTTGCAGGGATTCCAACCACCGCTCTGGGATGGCCTGCTCACCAAACCGGGCCCCCAACAGAGCTCCTGCGACGGAGCCCAATGTTGCGGCGTCGCCGCCGAGGTTCACGGCACGTACCAGACCTTCTTCAAAATCAATAGCGTTCAGCGTCAACCAATAAGCAGCCTGAGTCGTTTCAACGGCCTGGCCATTTGCCTGTAAATCGTCGTAAGAAATCGTATTAACGGCCTTCAGAGCTTTTACCATATCTTGATCGGCAGGCAAACCATCTTCTCCATAAAGCTCGCGATATTCCTTACTCTCACGCTGATCAGCCAGAAAACGCCAGGTCTTAAACAAGAGTTTGGATGGATCTTTTCCACTGGTAAGATAGCTTACCCCAAAATTGAAAGCGATACAGCTATCAACGGACCGCTGCTGAAAGTGAGTCAGTTGGCATACAGCGATAGTTTCACTGACCAGTTGCGGAAATAAGACTCGGCGAAGCATGGCAACGGGCGCTACGCGGGCAATAGAACCGCTGCCGGCATAGTCTGGCTCTTGCTGAGCATACTTCTTGGCTGCAGCAAAGATGTCTTTCCCCTTAGGTTTGATGTTCGGCACGACATTTCCGGTCGTAGGCCCCAACCCGTGTCCCGAACTCTGCTCTTTTAAATAGTCCAGCATACGGCTGGCAATATCACGAAGGTCACATTCTTCATGTTCCACCAGAGATTGCGCCACGGCAAGAGCAAGCCCTGTATCGTCTCCAGCCTGACCAGGCTCAAGATTTAACCGGCCTCCGCCGACGATTTCCCGATGAACGCCAAATTGTTCTTTTACCTCTGAGCGGCTCAGACGGTCAACGGTCGCCCCCAACGCATCGCCCACAGCTGCGCCTATCAATGCTCCTCTGTAACTGTCCTGAGTCTGGTCCATGTTATGTTTACTACTACTCCTTGCGTGATAACCTTAAAATTTTCAAGCAGTTAGACGTGCTTAGTATTGCTGATCGTCGGCAGGGAAGGTGCCGGCACGTACTTCGTCTGAAAATTCCTTAATCGCGCGAGACATCTCGGATGCGAGATCCGAATACTTCTTTACGAATTTAGGCACGCGGCCGGGCAACATTCCAACTACATCGCTTAAAACCAGAACCTGACCATCACAGTGTTTGCCAGCTCCTATACCAATGGTCGGGATCGCCAGCTCCTGCGTGATTTTGGCAGCCAGTTCGGCGGGAATTGCTTCAAGCACAACGCCGAATGCACCTGCCTGCTGCACCGCATGAGCGTCCCGCAAAAGATGATCTGCTTCCTCTGCTTCCCTACCCTGTACCCGATAACCGCCAAGCTTATTGACAGACTGGGGCAACAATCCAATGTGGGCGAGAACTGGGATGCCTGCATCCACCATGGCTTTGATGGTATCTGCCATGGCTGCTCCGCCTTCAATTTTTACAGCTTCCGCACCGGCTTCCTGAATGAGTCGACCGGCATTTTTCAAACTTTCTTCGCGTGAGACACCATAGGTGAGAAAAGGCATATCGGCTATAACAAATGCTCTGCTTACGCCCCGCCGGACCGCAGACGTATGATGAACCATCATTTCCATGGTGACCGGAATCGTGCTGTCCAAACCCAGCGCAACCATTCCCAGGGAGTCCCCTACCAGAATAACGTCTGCACCCGCCGCGTCAACTGCAATGGCGGTCGGATAATCATAGGCTGTCACGACAGCTATTTTCTGACCTGAAGTTTTTGCCTGGGCAAAATGGTGAACGCGGCGTTTCGATGGCGGTTTATTGGTTTGGCTGCTCATAAATCTTCACTGCCTAAACAATTTAGGCCTTTTGAAATTTCTGTTGGCTTGCAGTTATCGGCAAATAACGGTTTCTTTTCATCCGGCAGGCTCTTAACCAGTTGCATCACCAGTTGGATAGCTTCTTCCCGACTCCGCACACGCTGCTCTAATTGAGCATCATAAATCTCTCGCAAAAGCCAGCCAAAGGCCGGACCAGGCTTCATACCGATACTTATCAGCTCCTGTCCAGTAAGAAACGGTTGCGGCAGCGCAGCCCCTCGGGCGTCCTCTTCTCGAAATTCTAGTAACTTTATTTTAGCCATCTCATAAGTTGAAAGATCTCCGTGGCTTGCGAGGCAATCCAAATGGTGCAGCTCCAGCTCGTCTTCAATCGTTGGTTCATTCAGAAACTGTTTCAGGGTGGATGTTCGCATTTGAGGCAGGTTTACAAATTGCATGTGGCGTCGGACCATGTTGGTTATCTGCTCGATTTGAAAATTTGAAAAGCGAAGCCGCCGGGTAATTGCCTCCGCCATCTCGGCACCAACTTTATCGTGTCCGTTAAAGCGAATCCTGTCTTCAAACGTTTGTGTTTTTGGCTTCCCAATGTCATGAAGCAGTACCGCCATAGCAAGTTCGGGTGAAGTTCCAGGCTTCAGGTTTTCCAGAAGTAATTTGGTATGGATAAAAACGTCGCCTTCTGGATGAAATTCCGGTGGTTGTTGACACCCCTTAAGCTCGGCCACCTCAGGCAGAATGATCTGAAGAGCACCAGAATCATCCAGCAATTGCAGGAATCGCCCTGCCTGACCATGCGTAAGGCCACGCAGCAACTCCTCTCTAACTCGCTCCGGACTAAGGTGGCTGATATTCCCGATGGACTCACAAAGTGCCGTCCAAGTATCGGGAGCGATCTTAAACTGAAGATTGGCCGCAAACCTCAATGCTCTCAACATTCGAAGACTGTCCTCCTGAAAACGCGCCCTCGCATCCCCGACAGCCCGAAGCTGGCGGTTCTTCAGATCAAAGATGCCGTTTACCGTATCACGCAGTTCCCCCGTATCCGGATTATAATAAAGAGCATTAACCGTAAAGTCCCGCCGCTGCGCATCCAATTCCTGGGTTGAAAACCGTATCAAGTCCGGCCGCCGCCGATCGTGATACTCCCCCTCCTCCCGAAAGGTTGCGACCTCCACCTGGTAATCGCCCTGCCGGACAATAAATACCCCAAACCTTGCCCCCACCATGTTACTACCTGGAAAAACTTGCGCCAGATCATTCGGTCGGGCCGATGTCGCAATGTCGAAATCCTTTGGGTCCGCCCCCAGAAGCAGGTCGCGCACTCCCCCACCTACAAACCACGCTTCATGACCGGCAGCTTGTAAATCCCTGAAAACAGATAGCGCAGCCATTCCCGCGGGATTCTGGTTGATTTGGTGTCGAAGTTCCATATGAGGAAGTAGATATGCTTTGCTGGCCATAATGGCTTAGAGAAATTAAACTATACGTCTATGACAGAAAAAATCCGAATTGCTTACTTCATAACCAGCCTGGAAAGCGGAGGCACCGAGCGGCAACTGGCTCTTTTACTGGAAAACCTGCCTTCTGAGCAGTACGAAAAGCACGTCATCTGCCTTTCGGGGTTTGGTCCTCTGAAAGAGCGTTTTGAGAAATGCACTGACAGTCTGACTGATCTGAAGTATCCCCGCTTGCGCCATAACGGCCGCGTCGTCTGGAAGAACTTCCCAACCACCGGGGCGTCAGTCATGAAGCTCGTGAGGCGTTTGCGAAAAATCAAACCGGATATTTTGCACACTATGATCCCCGTGTGCAATGTTATGGGAGCCTTAGCCAGTAAAATTTCAAGACGCCCTGTTCTGGTCTGCAGCCGATTATCCCTTGGGAATTATCGTGACAACGCTCCTGCCTTTGCAAAACTAGAGGACTTTACTGATCGCTATTTTACCCTTTTTCACTGCAAATCTCAGGGAATTCTTGACGACGTGATTCGTCGCGAACCGGTAGATCCGGACCTGCTTCGGGTTATCTATAACGGTATCGACAGCCAGTCGTATGGACTCAGCTTTGATAAAGAGCCGTTGCGGGAAGAATTCGGGCTGGAGGTTGGTAAACCAGTTATCGGCATGGTTGCAAATCTCAAGCCTTATAAAGGACATTCAGATCTCGTCGAAGCGGCCCCGTCTATTTTGCATAACCAGCCTGAAACCAAATTTCTTCTCGTAGGCCGGGACGACGGCATTGGGGGGGAACTTAAGAAAAAAGCCGCAATGCTCGGTGTTGACGATCATTTCATCCTGACTGGCGAACGCCACGATGTTCCTAAACTACTGCAACTTATGACGATTCTGGTAAGCTCCAGCCATGAGGAAGGGTTCTCCAATACCATTCTCGAAGCCATGGCTACGAGTCTTCCGGTGGTAGCCACTAGAGTGGGGGGGAATCTTGAACAGATTATCGACGGTCAGACCGGATACCTGGTTTCCCCGTCCGCTCCCGATGAACTGGCGGAGTCTATTAACATACTGCTGGCTAATCCCGACTTGGCACAAAAAATGGGCCGACACGGCGCTCGCCGTGTGGCCCAGAATTTCTCCGCAATGGCCGTAGCAGATCAGATGAAGGAATTCTACCGCGAAGCCATCGAACTTGAATCATAAGTTTGACGGTCGTTTGTCGTTTACACGCCGGCTGGCACTTCTTCGTCTTCCCCTTCGGCTCCGCCCAGCAGGCCCATCATTTTCTCGCGCATCTCACCCGGATAGTGGCAACGTTCCAGGCAGATTTCGCCGGAAATTAACCCGTTTTTATACAGCATGAACAGGTAATCATCCATCGTAACCATGCCCTGACGCGCGCTGGTTTGAATCGTAGAAATGATACGGTTGGTTTTCTTTTCACGGATAAGGTTAGCAACCGCGGGGGTGTTGTGCAGAATTTCATAAGCAGCAACACGACCACGCCCGCTGGAGCGCGGCAACAGCGTCTGGGCGATAACAGTCTTTAATGCTACCGACAACACTGCGCGAACCTGCTCCTGCTGGTTCGTCGGAAATGCGTCAATAATACGGTTAATGGTTTCCGATGCAGAAATGGTATGTAGCGTTCCAAAAACCAAGTGACCCGTTTCCGCAGCCGTGATACCTGCTTCCATTGTCTCCAGATCTCGCATTTCACCTACGAGAATAACGTCTGGATCCTGTCGAAGTGCACCGCGTAGCGCATAAGCAAAGCTGGGTGTATCCACGTGCAGCTCGCGGTGGGTTACGATAGCCTTCTTGTGAGGGTGGGTGTACTCAAGCGGATCTTCAATGGTGATAATATGACAGTAACGCTCAGCGTTAATGTAATCGATCATTGTCGCCAGGGACGTCGTTTTCCCTGATCCAGTCGGTCCTGTGACAAGCACCAGACCGCGGTGAGCGTTCAGCATCTCAATGATCGAATCCTTCGGCAACCCGAGCTGATCAAAACTTAGAAGTTTGGAAGGGATCAGTCGCATAACGATGGAGATATTGCCCCGAGCGCGGAAAACTGCACACCGAAAACGGGCCATATCGCTGTACGCATAGGCAAAGTCCGCTCCACCTGTTTCCTGAATCTGCTGCTGGTAGCGTGGCGGCGTGATCTCACGCATCAGGCGGTCAGAATCTTCCGGCGTCACAATATCCGGATCCACAATATCCAAGCCGCCGTGAATCCGCATGACTGGTGGTTTGCCCACTGAAATATGCAGGTCAGAGCCCTCACGCTCCACCACCAGCTTCAGCATTTCGTTCATTTCCAGCATTACTGCATTACCTCTCTAGACATCCGACTAACAGCGCATTTCGCCTGCCATCAGATCTTTCAATTGTTTATATTGTAGGACGTGCGACGGAAAAGTGCTCAGGATTAATCTGGTTGTTAGCCGGCCCAAAAGACTCCGACGCAAAACCAATTCCCTGAGTGGAAGTTTGGGTGCTCCAATACTGCAAGCCAACCTTTTTGCCCGTGGCATCTTTAATCCAGTTTACAAAAATTACCGAGTGACCCGATTTACCATTCCGCCACAACTGAACAAAATCCCCCGGCAATGCCTGATCAAGATCTTTTACTTCCGTCCCCAGCCCTGCGGCCTGAAGTGCATCCAGAGGCCCCGGTGAATTGATGTTTCTGCAAAACCAGTCCCCCTTAAACTTACGGGAATCCCCCGTGATTTTTTGGACAGCCTGCGGATTGTTCGCAATAGACCGGTAATAAACCTCCAGGGTCAAGCCACAGCAAAACGTCCGGGCCCCAGGTTCACCCTTCATTACCACTTCATCATTAAGTATCACATCAGTCGTGCTGCCGTCATAGCTGCTTTCGCCCGACCTCGGCCACCAGTAAGTGTGTTTGCCATCAGTCGGATACTCCAGCATTAGCTGCACAATGGACTTGTTCGGTTCTGGCAACAAGGGCAAAGAAGCCCGCAAAAATTCGGGACCGTCTGTGGTGTAAAGTGTCTCCGCCTTAGTCGAATTGTCATCCGCACGCAAGACAACCGGACGTGGTGTCAGGGCCAAAGCCGGATCTGTATTCTGCGCCATCGATGGAGCAACTATTCCTGCGACGGCCACTGCTACCGCTGAGATTTGTAATTTGAGATTTTTCATAGATTTCTGATCAAACATCCCTTCTTTTCGGGTAGAGGCGTGCTGTATTGTTTAACAATATAAGATAACGCAACACCAAAGAAACCTTCGATTCAAGCAGGGATTCCGGGTGTCGTATCCTCCGGACTATTAGACGCCTAAGTTTATCCCATGTCAGAGTGTAGGGAACCTTATGAACCCTAACAAGACCGGAACACGCAGCTACCAAAACAACCTCCTAAGCTACATGAGCCGGGTAGGTGTCGGAAAGTCAGGCAGCAAAGATCTTTCTCGCGAAGATGCCCGCCTCGCCATGGAAGCCCTGCTTACAGGGCAGTTTGATCCCGTAACCTTCGGCGCATTCTTTATGGCGCTCCGTTACAAAACAGAAATGCCGGAAGAACTCGCTGGGTTTCTTGATGCCATGTTTGCAGCACAGAATCAGTCCATGGAAAAAGCGTTTGGGACAGCCGACATTGATGTTCCCCCTAATTTATTAACCTGCGCCGGTGCATACAATGGCAAATCCCGCACTTTAAACATATCGCTGGCCGCCGCCCTGACAGTAGCCGCTTGTGGCGTCCCCATCATCTTGCATGGTGCCCGCGGAATCCCCATGAAATATGGTCTCACCACCAGTCATTTACTGGAAGCCCTCGGAATTAACTTCAGGCCGTCGTTTCAAAAGGCCCTCTCTTCGATCCACGAAGCGGGAATCGCCTACATCGATCAACAGGAACTCAATCCCGGCCTGCACTCCCTTCTCCCCTGCCGAATCCAGATGGGTAAACGCACTATAATCAACACTATGGAAATCCTCTCAAATCCATTCGGGGCAAAATATTGCGTAACGGGATTTTTCCATGATCCATTTGCGACCCTGATGGGTGAAGCTCTTTCTCAGCCCGACATGCCCTTCAGCAGAGCTGCCGTAGTGAAGGGAATCGAAGGCTCTGACGAAATCCGTGCAGGCGGGGTGTTTTACGCTCACGTCCACCGCGACCACTATGAACTACGCCCCATCAACAGTGACGAAATCGGCCTCCCCTGCCACATAAGCCAAATCTCCGGCCGAGCGGCTTCTCTCACAGAACAAGTAAAAATGAGCATCGATGCCCTGGCTAGCTTCCTCGAAGCGCCTCAGACTAATACATCATACACAAACGCTGTTGTTCTGAACGCCGCACTGCGTTTGATGATTGCCGGAAAAGCGACAGATATTGACGCCGGGATCATGCTGGCGCAACAGGCCATAAATGACGGCGCACCGAATGAAATACTGGAAAAATGGAAACGTCACTCCCCATGTACTCCCTGATCCGTAGTGCGGAAGCGTCAGCGCCTTAGCAAAAGATTTCATGATACCTTGCGTTTCCAAATTCTAATATGCACCTCAATTAGAACGCACAAACCTCCGAAAGAGTTAAACAGATGCTTATCGTAAACACCGAGTACGTTGTAGGCCGCGAAATCAGAGAAGTTAAAGGGCTGGTTCAGGGCAGCACCGTCCGGGCCAAACACGTCGGACGTGACATCGCTGCAGGCTTGAAAAACATGTTCGGGGGCGAACTGAAGGGCTATACCGAACTGCTCGTCGAATCACGCCAGGAAGCCATCGAGCGGATGATCGCACAGGCGCGGGATATGGGAGCTAATGCGGTGGTGAATGTTCGCTTTGCTACGAGCAGTGTGACCTCTGGAGCCGCCGAGCTTTACGTCTACGGCACCGCAGTGGTTTTGGCATAGATCCTATGAACATCGACGTAATTTCAATCCTTGGCGATCTGTTGATACCTGTTGCTGCGCTCGTACTTTTCTTTATCGTGGGGCGCTTAGTGGAGCGTCACCATCTTGCTTATCTACAACAACAGGAAGCCGCCCTCGCCCACATCCGCGTCGAACAACTGAAAACCCTGCCGGCAAATTGGGTCATCGCCAGCGAACCCGTGTTAGTTGTCGGATCCGTCGTCCTAGCCAATGACTTCTTTAAAATGTTTGTCAGCGGCCTCAAAAAAATCATCGGAGGCCGGCTGGGAGAATACGAACGGCTCATATCTCGCGGCCGCCGCGAAGCCATTATTCGAATGAAACAGATGGCCGCTGACCACGGATGCAATGTCGTCTGGAACATGCGACTAGGGACAAGCATGATAAATGACAGTCCCGGCCGAAACGAAGGGGCGACTAGCGCGGAAATAATCGCTTATGGCACTGCAATCTATGTAAAACCAGAACACATCGTTTAGGAGCAGTCAGGAGAAAAAGACGTCCATGATCCGGAGATTATGGTAACGAGTAAGCCGTCAGATCTCGGTAACCACACCGGTATCCAGGTCATAAACCGAGCCTACGATCTTTACCTTCCCCGAAACAACGGCATCATAGATAATGACACTGCGCTTTTGTAAGCGCCGAACCATTAACTGGACGTTTGACCGGACTGCATTATCCACCAAATCTCCCGGAGCATGAAGCACACGATAAACCGCAGGTCGAATCTTAGACACCAGACCATCCACATGACTGCGCGGCCGGTCCGTATCAAGATTAATATTGGGCGCGGAAATCGTATCTTTTTCTTCCTCCAATGTTGCCTCAACGGCCGATGACACTGCCCCACAGCGCCGGTGCCCCATCACCATCACAAGCCGCACATCCAGAACAGCAATCGCATATTCCACGCTGGCAATGCACACATCTTCCACCAGGTTTCCGGCTGTGCGTACCACAAACAGGTCTCCCACTCCAACATCGAAAATCACCTCCACGGGAACACGCGAGTCAGAGCAGCCAACTACGACCGCAAAAGGATCCTGGGAAGTCGCCACTTCGGCACGGCGCAGGGCATCCTGATGAGGACGATCTGGACATCCAGTGGCATATCGTTTGTTGCCCTCAATCAGGCGGTTCAGGGCGTCGTCAGGAGAAAGAATTGGTTCAGTCCTCTTTAATTTTTTGAAGAGTAAAAGCCTCAGCCATACCTGTATTCGCTTTCCCTGTGCATTTTTCCCTTCACCCGTCCCGTGCAAGACAGTTTCACAAACCGTTGCATTAAAGTTTTAAAAACTGGACCATATTTCTCTTGACGTCCACCGATGCTTCTTTATATGAAGCACCTAATTGTTGATGGCACGAGGCCGCAAGACATCCGGCCCGGGCTTTAAGTTACCGTTGATCCTGTGGAGGAATTACGATGTCCCTGTTGCTTTCTGCTGCCATGGCAGAGTTTGATCGATATTTACAGGTTGAGCGAAACCTGTCCCCCGCTACCCGGGAAGCGTATCAGTTCGACTTGCAAAAGTTTAAAGAGTTTCTGATACGAACAAAAGGTACCGAACCCACAATTGATAAAGTGGCAACGGATAACATTAAAGAATATCTCCATTACCTTCAGTCCACCCGCAGTTATAAAAGCACGACGCTATCCCGCGTCATAGCGTCCATACGGGTACTGTTCGAATACGCCGTAATGCGCGGCATGGTCGAGGCCAGCCCTGCGGCTTACATTCACAACCCAAAACTTCCCAAAAAGCTTCCAATCTACCTCATCGACAGCGAACTGAAGCGTCTGCTGAGTGCCCCGGACCCTAACAACGTCATGGGATGTCGAGATTTTGCCATTTTGGTAACCCTTGGCTTCACCGGTATGCGCCGACAGGAGCTCGTCGGGATGGACCTCAACTCAATCGACCTTGAGCGTCGCACCATCAAGGTGATGGGCAAAGGCTCCAAAGAACGCCTCATTCCCATGAACGAGTTCGTTTTTAATGCGATCAATGCGTATCTGGAAATTCGTCCCGTTACTGGCGACGGCGAGGCTGTCTTTTTAAACCGACAGGGCGGCCGTCTGACCGGACGGTCAATCGTCAACATCGTCCGAAAGTACGTCCAGAAAGCTGGCATCGCAAAAGAGAAAATCAGCCCTCACAAACTCCGTCACACCTTTGCCACATTGCTCCATATGAACGACGTCGATATTCTGGAAATCAAAAGCCTTCTGGGCCATTCTTCTATCACCTCCACTCAGATCTACACCCACACCAACAGCAACAAACTGCGCAGTGCGGTCGATCGCCTCAATCAGTTTGCTGTGCCGAAAACCTGAGCATGTTGCTGATTACGGGAGCCTCCGGCTTCGTCGGACAGCATCTTCTAAAAGCACTGCAGAGTGAAAATGGCCACAACCGCGTCGAGTATCTTCCAGTCTGGCGATCAAACTCCATTACCGGCGGTGTCCAAGCTGATCTGACAGATGCTGATGTCGTCAGCAAACTCTTCAGCCAGCATAACATTTCAGGCATTATCCATCTCGCTGCCGAGGCTCGCACCGGCCTGTGCCAGCAAAACTCGGAACTTGCCCGAATCGGTAATGTCCAGGTCACGTCCAACTTGGTAATGGCCGCTTCAGCCTGCGACCCCCTCCCCTACTTTCTCCATATCAGCACAGACATGGTCTTTCGTGGAGAAAGTGCCCCTTATGAAGAAGACGCCGTTACAGACGCTGTCAGCGCCTACGGAAGTTCCAAAGCGCAAGCCGAAGAACTCGTTAAGGATTATCCCGGCAAATGGGGAATTGTCCGCCCAGCCCTCGTTTACGGCGAACCCACAGAAAATCGAATGTCTGTTATCTCAGCCTCGCTGTCATCAATTCGCACTGGGGACGGAGCCTTTTTCACAGATGAAATTCGTACCCCTGTTTATGTCGCCGATCTGGTCAACCTCCTGCTGTTAATGGCGAAAAACCAAACCAACGGTATTGTCAATGCAGGTGGCACAGACCGGGTTTCCCGTTATGATCTCGCACAAGTGATTGCCGAAACCTGGTCAATCCCTGCAAATCAGGTACGGCCGGGACTGATCGGGGATGACCCAAAACACGCCTGGCGCCCAAGAGATATCTCTCTGGTTTCGGACAAGTTCCACGATATGGTTAAAGTAACACCACTTCGAACCGCCCTGGAAAAGATCCACGCTAGCCACCCGACGTTATAAAACACCACCAGCCGGCATAAGGTGAATCTCTTCCACCATGGCGCATGCATTGGTCTCCGCAATCTGCAGAATCACTTTTCCGACATCTTCGCATGTCATCATTCGCGATCGATCCCATTCTCCGTCGACGGCCTCCCAAAAAGGTGAATCCGTGGCTCCCGGGTAAAGCGTAGTCACTCGGATACCATCCGCTCTTAGTTCTTCGCGAATCGCTCTGGATAAAGCCGCAACACCACCTTTGGCCGCGCTGTAAGCCGCAAACCCCGGAAAACCCCGATTGGCGGAGACCGACGCATTATTTATAATAATCGGAGAAGGAGCCTGCTTCAAAAGCGGAAGAAACGCCCGACAGCAAAGAAACGTCCCCGTCAGCGAACTGCCTATAGTATGACTCCACAATTCCATGCTGGTAGCTTCCAGGGAAACCACCTTCCCAGATCCTGCATTATTAAACAGCACATCCACCGGTCCAAGCAGCCGCTTCGCTTCGGAGACCAGCATCGCCACATCCGCCTCTGACGATACATCACACGAAATACCAAAAACCTTTGCTCCGTCACGTTGTAATTTTTCAGTGGCTCCCCGGACAGCTTCATCAGAGCGTGAGCACAGCAAAATTTGATAGCCCGCCCCGGCCAGAGTCTCGGCTGCCGCCAGACCAATCCCTCTGGATCCACCTGTAATCACAGCGTTTTTATGTTGCGCTGACCTGCTAACATTTCCCATTGCACACTCCAATCTCGCAGATTACCAGAGGGCACACTTATCTTTATGTATGCCAACTCCGTAAATATGATCCGTCTGTTGCGCCCACGCCAATGGACAAAAAACCTGCTGCTTTTTGCCGGCGTGATTTTCTCGAACCATTTCCACGAAGTGGATCGCCTCTTCAAAGCTGCCATTGGGTTTGTGATATTTTGTCTGTTGTCGTCAATAATCTATATCGTCAATGACGTGCGCGACGCCGAGATCGACCGCGTCCACCCTCTAAAATGCAAACGACCCATCGCCGCCGGACAGGTCAGCAAATCGGCCGCCCTTGCCGTCGGCGGTTTGCTGGGAGTCATTGCCGGTCTTTTGATGTTCACAACAATGGAGATGCGGTTCATTGCCATCGCCATAGCTTACCTGCTCCTGATGATAGCATATTCCCTCCGGTTGAAACACGTAGTCATACTCGACCTCATGATTGTCAGCATCGGCTTTGTAATCCGGGCCGTGGCTGGCGTCTTTGCTATTGAACATCCCGGAGAAACTATCCTCATAACCCCTTGGTTTGTTACCTGCATCATGTTCCTGGCGCTGTTCGTAGTCATCTGCAAAAGACGCCATGAAATCGTTCTTTTGTCAGACGAAGCCATAGCACACCGACCCGTTTTGGAACATTACTCCCCTATTTTCCTGGACCAAATGATTAACGTGGCCACCACTGCCACGGTTATTTCTTACGCTCTTTATGTGACCATTGGTGTAGCTGACCAGCCCGATGCGGGTTATATGGTCCTAACCCTTCCATTCGTACTTTACGGAATTTTTCGCTACCTCTACCTCGTCTATAAAAAGGACGAAGGGGGAGCGCCTGAAACTCTTCTGTTTCAGGATTTGTCGTTATTGGTAGCGGTAATTTTATGGCTCGTGTCCGTTGTGACTATTCTGTATCTATGACAAGGGGCTAGCGTGACAACTGATCTCGCAACCTGGCTTATCTTTGGCATCGTGGTCTTGGGTTGCATCGTGGTTGGTATCTTGATGCTCAGAGCCCGTATGGATCAGATGCGGATGGAAGAGCAGTTGGCGGAGATGGAGTTTCAGCAGTCGGTTTTAGGTAGTATAGGGGTGGAATCCACCCTCGGCGCTGACGATCGATTTCTTCAGTCAAATCATTCCGAACATGGCACCAAATCCCCTCCAGATGCCACCGCTGCCGATCTGACGACTGATCCTGCAGAATTAATTCCTGATTCTCACACACCCCATGAAACCACAACCGCGTCCCAACTCCAGCACGACGGCCCACCCCCGGCAGACATCGCAGCTTCAGGAGTGATTCGGCAGCTTACGATATCAGGATTACTTCGCGGCATAGATGGCTATGTGGCCCTTCACGGTAACCCTCAAGGAGCAGCTTTGTTGCGCCTGCGCAATGGGCAGCAGGCACTACTGGTCCCCCACATGGAGTCTGAAGCATTTCTCCGTCACAACGCCCGCCGCGCCGAATTTATTATCATGGTGGGAACAGACGGCAAAGCGGTTGTAGCTCAGTCTCTCGAGCAGTTTCTGGCCGAATCTATCGCAACTTGAACAATCATGCACCGAATGATTCTCAAAAGGTGTTGTTTGCAGATTAGGCCTGAACTCTGCAGCAAGCGGCCAATTTTGTACGAGGTCTGTTAAACTGGGACGTTCATTGTTGAAGTTTTTGTCTTCGCTGCATTTGGGGATCGTGCTGATCTCCCTCGTAGCTATTGCTTGTATTGCCGGATCCCTAATTGCATCAAATGACAACCTGGGGGTCGATCACGGTCGAGCCTACGTTTTCCATACACCTTGGTTTCTTGGGCTTATGGGCCTCCTGCTGATTAACCTTTGTCTCTGTTCCTGGGAGAAAAGCTACATCGCCTTAACGCTTTATAAGAAGCGGAACTTCCAGAGAAACCCCAAGTTTTACCAGAAAGCAAAGCATTCCGTCGCCCTGCCGTTTAACGGTTCCGCCGCCGACGTAGAAAAAGTTTTAAAGAAAAAATACACTATAACGGCCACATCAGACGGCCGCTCGTTTTACTCTCAGCGTGGTCTTTTCGGTCGCACTGGGGCCACCATAATCCACATCGGACTTTTGTGGACCATGCTTGCCGGGTTTTACCGTATTCTCGCAGATGATTTTAACTGGGGGGTTTACGATGCCACGGTAATTCTTCCTGAAGGAGAAGTGGCAAACACTTACGTTACTCGTAAAGACCGCCTTGAAGTCCCGGCCGGCGGTAACCTTGTCCAGCGACCGATGCCTTTTGCCGTAAAAGCACTCGACTTCCACGCCGAGTATTTCCCCCACAGCACCGTCGCTAAAACCTTTGCTTCAACCATCGAACTCGTCGATGGCGACTACAAACAAATCTACGAAGTAACCATGACGGATCCCGTCATCTATAAAGGCTATAAACTTACGCAGAACAGCTTTAGCCCCAACAACCGCATCCAGCGCGGCAAGTTCCGTATCACAGATACAGAAACCGGGCGTTTTTCTGAAGTCGATGTCAGCCCCGGCGACCCGGTCCGCATGCATGGCTTTGGCTCCAGCGCTCCCTACGTGCAAGTCGATGCTTTGACTGCGGATACCAAGTTTTACGTTCTTGATCTGGATAAACAGGAAGTTTTACAGGAAGGCGAAGCCGCCCAGCCTGAAGACCTGCCCCTGCCCATAGACATGCGTCCCTTTGCCCAGGAACTCGCCCAGAGTCGGTATAGTGTTATGGTTGCTGCTCTTTTCCCAAATTTCACCTTTGACGAGAACCGAAATCCAACCACCCGCGATGAAAAATTTGATAACCCGGCAGCAATGGTTATGCTGTTCAAGAATGGCCGTCCAAACGGCTTCACCTGGCTATTCTTAAATCCGGAAGCCCAGAAAATCGTTGGCCAGCCACACCCGGAAGTTAATTTGATCTTCGAAAACTACCGACGAAAAGACGAATCCGCAGACGCCGACAACCTTTATAATTACGAAGTAAAACTCCGGATTACAGAAAAAGGATCTCACCAGGAATTCGGAGATGTCTGGCTGTCTGCTGGCCAGATCCGCGAACTGCCAGTGAGCGAAAAAATCCTGCAAAGCGCCAACATCCGAATGGATCGACTGCCAGACACCCACGGTTCTCGCGAAACCACAGCTACGCAGGTCGTCGACAGTTCCGCCAGCACGACTCGTTCGGCAAATCAGGATTTCGAAGCAACTTCTCCGCTCGCAATTGCCGAAGCTGAAACCTCCGACAATACCGCAACCCAAATGGCTGAGGCGGTCACCGTTGCTGGCAACCAGCGTTATCAGGTCGAATTCATGGGCATGACCTCTGGTCATGTCACCTTCCTCGGATTTATGAAAGATCCCAGTGTAAGTTGGCTGTTTGCCGGTAACTGCATCATCATCTTCGGTGCGTTCGTGGCCTTCATGATCGTGTATCGCGAAACATGGGTTTACTATGATGAAGAAGCCGGTTTGCTCTACATGGCAACGGCTGTGCGCGGCACAAGCCCCGCTGCCCATCGTGAGTTTGATCGTGTGGTTGAGCAAATGAGAAGTCTCTCCTCCCGCGCTGCCCCTGCTGAGCCTGCTCTCGCAGCAGTCTCCTGACCACGGCAAATTTCTTCGCACGCGGCTGATAGACTGACAATATGTCTATGATGCAATCACAGCCGTTGAACCATGTCCCCGGGTCAGCCCCGGGCCAGCCTGGAGTGCAGGTGCTCGAGGTTCAACCCGGCAGCCCTGCTGAGAAAATCGGCATGTCCGCAGGTGATCGCCTGCTGGCTTTAAATAATCATCTGATCCATGACATTCTGGACTATTGGTTTCATGTATCCGCAGACCGTCTCAGCGTAAGCTGGACAACCAAAAACGGCGACAACAAAAACGCCACCGTCAGAAAGCCCTTTGATCAGCGCCTTGGCATTGAACTCGAACCTTTTGAGATCAAACGCTGCTCCAATGCCTGCGTCTTCTGCTTCGTCCACCAACTCCCCCGCGGCATGCGTCGCGAACTCTACATCAAAGACGAGGACTATCGACTTTCATTTCTTTACGGCAATTACATCACAGGCACCAACCTCTCCCATGCCGACAAACAAAGGATCATCGACTATAAACTAAGTCCTCTATTTTTCAGCATCCACGCAACTGACCAGGAAGTGCGTGAGCAGTTATTGGTAAAGCGCAACATCGAGCCCGTCATTCCCATGCTGAAAGCCCTCACGGAACAGGGTATTTACATACATTGCCAGGTTGTTCTGTGCCCCGGAATCAATGATGGCGAGATACTGCGAAAAACGGTAGCTGATCTGGCGACCCTTTATCCTTACGTCGAAAGTATCGCCGTAGTTCCGCTGGGGATGACAGACCACCGCGAGCGCCTGCCTAAATTGCAAGACGTTACCCCCGAATACGCGCGCCGGTTCGTTACGTTTTGCGCTCAATTACAAGATGAAACCCGTAAGACCATCGGATATCCCCTGATTTTCCCGAGCGACGAGTTCTTCCTCATCGGCAATCTTCAACCGCCATCCTACGGCGAATATCCCGAAATTCCTCAACTGGCCAACGGTGTCGGAATGTATTACCGTTTCTATCAGGAAGTCGAAGAGCTCATCAAATACGCCGAAACCATAGAGTTGCCCTCTCGAAAAGTCGCTGCCATCACCACCCATCAGAACCGAAAAGTTCTGGGTCGGCTGATAGAACAAATAAACACCCGCCTGGCCCCACTTCATGTGGATCTGTTGTGTGTTACCAACACCCTTTTTGGATCCGGCATTAACGTATCCGGTCTCTTGCCCGGAAAAGATTTCCTCGCCGCCATAAAAGAAAATCCTGGCTACGACAGATATCTCATACCCGCTAACGCCTTGCGCTCCTGGGATAAAAAATTCCTCGACGATATGACCCTCGACGAACTTCAGTCTCTTGCCGGAGACGTCGAAATACAGACAGGCTCAGACACAGCCGCCAGTTTTTTGGAAGCCTGCCTGTAACAATAAAAGGCATCATCCCCTTTGAGGATGATGCCTTTGGAGAAGTCAGTTTTAAGGCTTAAGCCACTTCTTTACGCATCTTCGCACTGAGAATGCGCATCTGTTCACGATACTTCGCGACTGTCCGGCGGGCGATGTTCACGCCCTTAGCCCGAATCATTTCCGCCAGCTTCTGATCGCTGTAAGGCTTCTTCGGGTTTTCATTAGCAATCAGTTCAGCCAGCATCGCCTTGATGCTCGTGCTGCTGGCGTCAACCCCACTGTCCGTTTCCAGACCCGGGCTGAAGAAATACTTCAACTCAAAAATCCCGCGAGGTGTCTCGATATACTTGTTGGTCGTCACACGAGCCACCGTCGACTCATGCATACCGACAACTTCAGCCACCTGCTTCAGAGTAAGCGGACAAAGGCCACTAGTGCCCTTTTCCAGAAAATCTTTCTGGAAGTCCATCACAGCTTCACTGACTTTAAGAATGGTGCTTTTCCGCTTCTCGATATTCTTAATCAACCAGATTGCAGACTTATATTTCTCCATCGCAAATTCTTTTTCTTTGGAGCTGAAGTCCGCCTGCTGGAGCAGATTCCGGTAATACCGGTTTATCCGCAACCCGCCAGTTTTCCCCTCGTTGAGGAAGATCATATAGTTGTCATCCACCTTCTTAACAAACACGTCTGGCTGGATGTATTTAACGTCGTCAATAGAGCCGGAGCGCCCAGGTTTTGGCTCAAGATGGCCAATCTGGTGGAAGATTTCGTGCACCTTTGACTCATCAATTTTCATTTCCCTGGCGATCTCTTTAAACTTCTTCTTTTGAAGAAGATCGAGATGTTCCCTAACCACCGACAGTGTAACCTTGTCCTTTACCCCCCGGTTTTCCAACTGAATAGTCAGGCATTCTGCCAGATCCCGCGCTCCAACACCCACAGGGTCAAATGTCTGGATCACCCGGAGAACGTCTTCAACATCCTCAACTGGGCATTTAAGGTCTTCGGCAAGCTCCTCCAAAGTCACACGCAGATATCCATCGTCATCCAAATTACCGATGATATACTCGCCAATAAGGGTCTGCTGTTTATCCATAGAGCTTACGTGAAGCTGCCAATTCAGGGAATCGTAAAGGTTCTCCCGACCAGCCACAAAATCGGTAAAGTCCCGCTCCTCCTCTACCGGTTCGCTAGGGGTATAAACACGACTTTCCGAGTCGTCATAAAAATCTTCCCAATTAACGTCCACATCCGAAAAGTGATCTCCTTCTGCCTGTTGCTCACCTTCGGTAGTGCTCGGAGCAGCCTGTTCATTTTCGGATGAAGAATAGGTGAAGTCGATCACTTCTTCCGTGCTCGCCGCCGCCTGTTCGCCATCCGCCGTCTCCGTTTTCTGCTCCCCATCCCCTTCACTTTCGCTGTCCTCGGCCAGCTCGAGAAAGGGATTTTCCATAACCTCCTGGCCCGCGAGTTGTTCGAGCTCTTGGGCCGACATCTGCAGCAGTTGAATCGACTGCTGCATCTGAGGTGTCATAATTAGTCGTTGTGTTTGTTTTTGTACCTGATTAAGAGAAAGAGCCATTGCATTTTCCTTGGTAGTTGTGCCATAGAAGTAAGTTGTTAAAGTGCAGCATTTCACATACGTTACTATAGCTGTTAGCACTTTTCGTACCACAATTTAATATGACGGATGACGCGAACGGTTTGTTCCCGGGATTGAGATAAATGAGCCATAAAAAAACAGATGGATTTTCTGCAGAAAATGCTCGCCGCATCTTTACTGTGACAGTCTTGCTAGCCGCCATTTTCATGCAGCTCGCTGTAATCAACGCGGTTGGCAAACACCACAGCCGCGTTTTAGTGCAGAAAAGCACAACCATCCTGTCAAATCCTGAACGAGCCTCCGCAGCCGAGGCTTTTGCTTCCGAAGCGGTTGATTTAAACCCTTATGATGGCTACGCTTGGTTTTATCTGGGCACATCAAAATATCTCCAGAACGATTTTGCCGAAGCCGTTTCACTTCTCACCCGTGGTCTGGATTATCTTCCCCATTCGTATAACTCCATCCGATTGCTGGCTTTTTCCAACTACCAAATGCAAAACTTTGAAAACGCCGCCCTTGAGTTCGAACGTTATCTCACTATGATGCCATCGCCCAGCGTAAGTCCTGACTTAGTTTTCAACCGTGCCGGCCTGTCCAAGCTGCGCACAAACAAACTGGATGACGCCTCATTTTATCTCATTCAAGCCACTGCCACAGCCGAGGTGAAGAATGATAACCTGCGTGGGCGTATGATCGCCGCGGTGTTGTCCAACCGTCTCGGGACCGCAGATTACTGCGCTGAGCTATTCAGGTTTCACGCTCCTGATACGGAATTGAACCCGTTTGATATGCTTGCAGGTGCCATGCAGACCGGTAAAACGTCTCAGGCAACCCAGTTCCTGGAATCCCTCATAAAAAAGGACCCCGACGATGTCAGCGTGGTCAAAGCTCTCGCCGCAGCATATTCGCGGTCCGACCGTGAAGAAGCGGCCAAGGAGCTTATTTTAAAAGCCATTCAGGAAAACCCAGAAAATGCCAGCCTTCACCTCGCCATGGGCGATCTCTTTTACGCCGAAAAGCGGTTCGAAGAAGCCATCATCTATTATGATGAACACTTGCGGCTGCAACCCAACTCAAATTTCCGGGAGGACATCACCCGGAAAAAAGCCCAATCACGCAGGAATCAATAGAACGAGCCTGATCGGTTTCGTTTTAAATGAATTGCACTCCACGATGATTTATAGGCTGATAGTTCTGTGCAGGCACAACCTTTGTTATCGGGTGAAGCAGTTCCCCCATTTTATTGTCAAAGGTAGATGCCCCATGCGTAGCAGTAACCTCCTGATTGAGAAAGCGAAGTAAATGAGCGAAGAGCGTTGCCATTTTATTGGAATTGGTGGAATTGGAATGAGCGGGATCGCCCGCTACCTGCTATCCCAGGGAGTTCCTGTCAGCGGTTCCGATTCAAAAGAGTCCCCTACCATAATCAAGCTTCGTGATATGGGCGCCACAATCTATATTGGTCATCGGCCTGAAAACGTCCATGGTGCCGGTCAGGTTGTCAGTAGTTCTGCTATCCGCAAGGACAACTTGGAGGTCATGGAAGCCGAACGCCTTGGAATTCCCGTAATCCATCGCTCTAAAAAGCTTGCCGAACTCGTAAATTCTCATCGCGGAATCACCATTGCAGGAACCCACGGTAAAACAACTACCTCCAGTATGGTAGCAACCATGATGAAACATGCGGGGATTGCTCCATCTTATGTTATCGGCGGCATCGTCAATACCTTTGCCGACAATGCAAGCCGGGGCGACAGCGAATGGTTCGTCATTGAGGCTGATGAAAGCGATGGGTCCCTCATCGAATACCAGCCAGAAGTCGCCGTCCTGACCAACATTGAGATGGATCACCAAGATTATTACCGCGACACCATTCACCTGCACGAGATTTTTGCAGAACACGTTCAGAACGTCAAGCCCGGCGGCCTGATCGTATACTGTTCAGACGACCCCGGCGTGCTTCGTCTGGTTGGCCACGGCGTTGGAACAGATCGTCTTTTCCTGTCCTATGGCCTCCGCGAAGGCGCCGATATCCGAGCCGTAAACCTAAGATTCGAGGGGCTCGGGAGCAGCTTTGACGTGGTCACCTCCCAGGGAACACTTGGAACCGTGAAACTGCAGGTTCCCGGAAGTCACAA
The DNA here is from genome assembly GCA_964444305.1 of uncultured Candidatus Sumerlaeota bacterium. GTDB lineage: Bacteria > Sumerlaeota > Sumerlaeia > Sumerlaeales > Sumerlaeaceae > JAKFFN01. The sequence goes on along the minus strand of CAYUGQ010000002.1, from coordinate 1,469 downwards.
TGTGCAAAACAGTCTCGCAGCAGTCACCATTGGGCTTCACATGGGTCTCGACATCGAAGCCATTGCCGCTGGTCTGTGGGAGTTTATGGGCGTTCAGCGTAGATTCCAAATCCTTAGCCGAACCGAGCAATGCACCGTCGTGGATGATTACGCCCATCACCCAAGCGAAATCCTGGCAACCCTTTCCGCCGCCCGCCAGTCTCATAAAGACCGTATCATCACCGTCTTTCAGCCCCATAGATACAGTCGCACCCAATCATTAGCGCGAGATTTTGGAGCTGCCTTTGGCAATGCTGACCACGTAATCATCGTAGATATCTACGGCGCAGGTGAAGAGCCCATACCCAACGTCACGTCGGAGCTGATTGTGCAGCATCTGCAGGAAAATAACCATCCCAAGGCCATCTACGTGGCAGAGCTGGATGCTGCAGAAAATTATATAGCCGATGCGCTACAGCCCAACGATTTGATAATCACTCTCGGAGCCGGCGATGTTTATAAAATTGCGCAGAACCTCTCCCGGAGAATCTCCCCGGAGCCAGTCGTGCAATAATGATACAATGTGTATGGTCACCGGACTATGAAGTTGATATAGGGGAGCACGTTTTCCCCACGGCCAAATATCGCCTGATCAAAGAACTTCTGATCGAGGAAGGCGTTTGTCGCGAACAGGATCTGCTCCTCCCTGAAACAGCCACGGAAGAGCAGTTGTTGACCGTGCATACCCCCGAGTACCTCAAGGATCTCACCGACCTGCACCGATCCAAACGGACGCTTTACAGTGAACTCCCCCTTAATGACACCATTGTTAACGCATACAAACTGGCAGCCGGCGGAAGCATCCTGGCGGCCCGGAAGGTCCTCGAAAGTTCTCACCTTATAGTCTCCCATATCGGCGGCGGGTTTCACCATGCATTTGCCGATCACGCCGAGGGTTTCTGCTACATCAATGATATCGCCGTAGCCATACGGGTCATGCAGCAGGAAGGCCGCATCAAACGCGCCGCCGTAATCGACTGCGATCTACACCAGGGCAACGGTACCGCGCATATCTTTCTGGGAGACCCTACTGTTGCCACCTGTTCTATCCATCAGGAAAACAACTATCCCACCAAGCAAAACAGCGATGTCGATATCGGCCTCGAAGATTACGTTGATGACGTCGAGTACATGTCCCATCTGCATGACGCAATACCGCAGTTCCTGGATGACTCCAAGGCTGACTTGCTCATTTATGTCGCCGGTGCTGACCCCTATCAGGATGACCTTTTAGGTCGCCTGAAGCTAACAATGCACGGTCTGGAAGAGCGTGACCAGTTCATTTTGGAAGCTGCCGCCGAACGTAAGATTCCTACTGTCACTGTCACGGCCGGCGGATATGGACGTCACCAGATGGACACCGTCAAAATCCATGCTCAAACTATAACCATAGCCGCCGAGATCAATAAGTCGCTGCAATCGTAACTGTT
>CAYUGQ010000001.1:87866-104193 GCA_964444305.1 uncultured Candidatus Sumerlaeota bacterium | reverse complement strand
GCAAGGCTCCGGCTGACCTCGTAGGTGAAGTCAACGTGGCCGGGGGTGTCGATGAGGTTTAGCTGATATTCTTCGCCGTCTTCAGCAATATAGCGGAGGCGGACGGCCTGGGCTTTGATGGTAATCCCACGTTCGCGCTCCAGGTCCATAGAGTCAAGAAGCTGGTCGCGCATCTTGCGCTGGGCAACTGTTTGGGTATACTCAATGAGTCGATCCGCCAGCGTGCTTTTGCCGTGGTCGATGTGAGCAATGATACAGAAATTTCGGATGCGGGATTGTTCCATAATCGGCGGTAAACTACGAGTGAGCAAGGGGAAACATTCGGATTCCGGCTGGCAATTCGGCAGGCTTTGGCAGGAATGGTCTGGTTTGATTCCGCGCTGATATGGGTATTGGACGGGATTGGCGGGAGTTAGAGGGTCCAGGGTTCGCGATATTTATAGTGGAGAAGGCGGTTAGCTTCGGGATCTTCCGGGAACTGTTCTGCGGCGGGATCCCATTTGAGCGGGCGGCCTAGTTGCATGGCCGTGGTCAAAATGTGACAGACGGATGCGGTGCGGTGGCCGACCTCGGCGCTGGCGACGACTGGGCCGCGATGGCGGACGGCGTCATAGAAATCCTGATGATGGCCTTCTACACGGCCTACGGTGGTGTCGGATGGTTTGAATTCAATTTCGAGGAGTTTGGGGTCGCTGGCGGTGAGATGGCAACCGTGGACGTGGACGTTTATCCATCCGTTTTCGCCGTGGACTGTGAGGCCGCGGGTGGCATTTGTGCCGTTGCTGGTGCCCCGGATTTCGACGCCGTCGGCATATTTGTAGCCGAATTCGTAGTCCATGAAAGTATCGAATTCGCTGTCGATGTTGTCATTCCCTGTCCCCCACAGCTCGACGGGGCCGGTGTCGTCTTTATCGAGGATCATCTGGACGAGATCGAGGATGTGAGCGCCGCGATCGGACATTTCGCCGGTGGCATAGTCGAGCTGGTAGCGGAACCAGAAATGGCAGCGCTGATAGTTGGTGTTAAACAGGGAGCTGGTAAGGTCTGAGTAAAAATAGGGACGGTGAGGAGCTGGGCCAAGCCAGAGATCGTAGTCGAGTTCGTCAGGGGGATCGGAGGGCTTTTGAGGAGGAATGCGCTCGTGGCTGGTGTTGGGCATGTTGACGTCGACGCGGTGAATGCGGCCGAGGTATCCGTTTCTGACGACGTCTGCGACATAACGTGCGCGGGCATTGCTGCGCTCGTGGCTGCCGGTTTGAAGGATGCGGCCAAACTGCTGTGCGGTATCCGATATGACGCGGCCTTCGAGGACGGTGCGGGTCAGGGGTTTTTCGCAGTAAACGTCTTTTCCGGCGCGGAGCATGGCCAGGCTGCAGATGGCGTGGGTGTGGTCTGGAGTGGCGATGAGGGCTACGTCAAACTGGTCTTTTATGGAAAGAAGTTCGCGGAAGTCTTGCATAAAGCGGATGTTGTCCGTGGAACCGTAGGCGTTTTCGAGGATCGTTTTGGCCTGATCAAGATGGCGGCGGTCGACGTCGGCGACGGCTACAACCTGAACGTCTTTGCGGCCTGTGTTATGCCGAAGATGGTATCGACCCTGACCACCGACGCCTATGGCGGCAATTGTGAGGCGGTTTGAAGGAGCGACGCCGCCGTCTCTGCCCATGACATGGGCGGGGATAAAATAGGGGGCGGCAACCAGGCCGACGGCGGATTTCAAAAACCGACGGCGGGAAAGTTTATGACTAGCCATGACAACTCTTTCAAACGGAAATGGATGGAAGGTTCGTTGGAGAGCTTATTTATTATTAAAAAAATGTCGCTGGCAGGATGCTTGCGGTCAAGCTGAAATCATCGTGGACAATGGCGGGACGGCCTGTCCATGGTTTGTAAAATACTTCACCATTGAAGCAGATTTTTTCTGCGCGGTACCCACACACATGACCACCGATCAGCCTAACCCATCGTCGCCTCGCTCTAACAGCGAGAAGCATTATCCCCACAAATCCGTGGAGCCGAAATGGCAACGCATCTGGCGTGAGACTAAGGCCAATGCCACGCCGGTGGAGCCGGGGGATGATAAGTATTACGTGCTGGAGATGTTCCCCTACCCCAGCGGTCGCCTGCACATGGGCCATTGCCGGGTTTACTCGATTGGCGATGCCATTGCGAGATTCCTGAGGATGCGCGGGAAAAAGGTGCTCCACCCGATGGGCTTTGATGCATTTGGTCTTCCGGCGGAAAACGCGGCGATCAAGCATGACGTGCAGCCGGGGGCGTGGACAGAAAAATGTATTTCTGACATGAAAGACCAGTTTGAGCGGATGGGCTTTAGCCTGGACTGGGACCGTGAGGCGGTTACGTGTCGGCCGGATTATTATAAGTGGAACCAGTACTTTTTCTTAAAAATGCTGGAACGCGGGCTGGCTTATAAAAAAGCTGCTGCTATTAACTGGTGTGACCATTGCCAGACTGTACTGGCAAATGAGCAGGTGGAGCAGGGAAAGTGCTGGCGATGTGATAATCCGGTAACGATCAAGAACCTGGAGCAGTGGTTCTTTAAGATTACGGATTATGCGGAGCAGCTTCTTGCGGATCTGGACAAGCTGGACAATTGGCCGGAGAGCGTGAAAACGATGCAGCGCAATTGGATCGGGCGCAGCGAGGGTGCGCGGGCGAAGTTTCGCCTGTTGCCGGCTTCTTATAAGGCGGGTGATGCCATCCCGGATTCGCTGACGCAGGTGGCGGGGGTGTCTGATGATGAAATTATTGAGATTTTCACGACTCGGCCGGATACGCTTTTTGGTGTGACGTTTATGAGCCTGGCTCCGGAGCACCCGCTGGTGGATAAACTGGTGGCGGGAACGGAGCATGAAACTGCGGTGCAGGACTTTGTGAGGAGGGTGGCACAGCAGGACCGCTTCCTTCGGACGGCAGAGGGGCGGGAAAAGGAAGGCCTCTTTACGGGGCGTTACGCGGTGAACCCGGTTAATGGGTCTGCGGTGCCTATCTACCTGGCGAATTTTGTGTTGATGGAATATGGTACGGGTGCAGTCATGGCCGTACCGGCGCATGATCAGCGGGATTTTGAATTTGCGCGCAAGTATGATATTCCGGTGCGGGTGGTGATTAGTCCGCTGGATCATGAGCTTGATCCGGACACGATGACCGAGGCCTATGTGGAGCCGGGGATCATGACTAACAGCGGACAGTTTGACGGGCTGCTTAGCGATCAGGCCAAGGGCAACATCGTGGATTGGCTGGATCAGCGGGGGACGGGTCAGAAGACGATTCAGTATAAGCTGCGCGACTGGCTGGTTTCTCGCCAGCGGTTCTGGGGCACGCCGATTCCTGTGGTTTATTGTGATCAGTGTGGGACGGTGCCTGTGCCGGAGAGCCAGTTGCCGATTACTCTCCCAGAGCAGGCGCAGTTTACAGGAAGTGGCAATCCGCTGAACCGGGCGGAGGAGTTTATTAATACAACCTGTCCAAAATGTAACGGTAATGCGCGGCGCGAAACAGATACCATGGACACGTTTGTGGACAGCTCATGGTATTTTCTTCGGTACTGTGATCCGACAAACAATGCTCAGCCGTTCAGCAAGCAGGCAGCGGAAGCCTGGATGCCGGTGGACCAGTATATTGGCGGTATTGAACACGCGATTCTTCACCTGCTTTACTCGCGCTTTTTTACGAAGGTGCTGCGTGACCTGGGTCTGGTGAATGTTGATGAGCCATTCAGGCGGCTGTTGGCGCAGGGAATGGTGACCAACACCTACATAGATAAGGCTACGGGCAAGCTGGCGGTGGACGAGAATGGCCGTCCGAAGATGGCCAAGATGAGCAAGAGCCTGGGCAATGGCGTGGATCCGCTGGAAATTATTGATCAATATGGTGCGGACACGGCCCGCTTGTTTATCCTGTTTGCTGCTCCTGCTGAAAAAGAGCTGGAGTGGACAGATGAAGGGGTGAACGGGTGTTCGAAGTTTCTGAACCGCGTGTGGCGGCTGGTGCATGGAACCTTGGATGCGTGTGAGTTTGCGCCGGATGATCCCGAACTGCTGACCCCCGGCAACGAGAATGACCGGGAATTGCAGTATGAGGCAAATCGGGCGATCCAGCGAGTAACTACAGAGATGGGCGACCGGCATCATTTCAATACGTCGATCGCGGCTATTATGGAACTGGCGAACTCGATTCAGACTTACCTGAACACATCCCATGAGTTTGAGCGAACGACGCTTGGGTTTAGTGTGCGGGCGATGTTGTTGATGCTCTTCCCATTTGCACCGCACATTACGAGCGAGCTATGGGAGATCGCGAACTTCGAAGGTCGCATTGATGAACAGCGCCTGCCGAATTACGATGAGAAGGCTCTCGTCAGACAGGAAGTGGAGCTGGTTCTTCAGGTTAATGGAAAAAACCGCAGCCGACTGACGGTGGCAACAGATGCACCGCGGGAAGATGTCGAGGCTGCGGCTTTAAATGACGACAAGGTCCAGGCTCACCTGAACGGCCGTACGCCGAAGAAGGTGATTTATGTGCCGGGCAAGCTGGTTAATATCGTCGGCTGAAGTTTACGATTTTCGATTACTCGGCAGAAGCGGTGGTGGGCTTGTCCTCGGCTTTGACAGAGTCGGTTTGATCGTATCCGGGGATACCGTCGCTTTCATCAGGGTTGGCTGTCAGGGCTGGGCCTGTGACTGTCGGCGCGCCGAGACGGTCGTTTTCTACGGGGATAGTGATGGTGTCGGATATATCCGTCGTGGCGACAAATTTGGCGGTAATCTCAAAGCCAGTCATGGTGCCTGTGGTATTATTGTCACCCGTTTTATCCTGTGACCAAAGGAGCAGGATGCTGGAAATGTTGCGGTCGTCATTGTAACCGTCATGGTTGTCTTGAGGGGACGGAGAATTGAGGACTACGGTATTTGTGTGGTAAGGGATGTCAAACTGGTTAACACCGCGTTTGGGGTAAAGAAGTTGCTTTTGCATGGGCTGACCAGGTCCACCGTATAGCACAGCAGCGACCGCTTTTTTATCATCGCCGAAGATCTCCGGCTCTATTTCTTCCAGGATAACCTGGGAGCGGATAACGAGACCGACGTAGCGGTTAATGCTGCTGGCCGGCAGTTGTACCTGGGCGTACTGGCTGTGGACGTAAAGGAAAGGTTTGCTGTCGCCATAAGCAAATAGCTGGGTAAGAGGTTCGGTATCGCAGCAGGCGGTAATTTTTGCGGACCAGTGATCGCTGTTAAATTTCACCTGCGAGGCTTCTTTTACGACGACCGTTTGGTCTGGCTGAGCGGGATAAGTCTGGTCGGGCTTTTGAAAATAAAGATCGACGGTGGCTTTGCCTGATCGACCTTCGACAGAATAGGAGTAGTCGGTTTCCACTGTTTCGCGAGCGATCAAGCTGGGTTGGCCAGGCAGGGGTAAGGAAAGTTCGTGATAATCGACCGCGACTTTTTGAACCATTGCGGCACCGGTCTGCGGATCGCGCATGACGGTGATGGAATCAGTGGCGCTGCTGTGAAACAGGGTTTGCGTGGTTTCGGTAGCGGAAGAAATCGCGGCGAGGCTGGCAAAGCAGGCCAAGGCCATCAAGCGGGGGAACGAATGGAACATTAAGGTGCCTCTTATTTTAGACAATGTTTAGTGTTTGGGGTGAACTGATGACGAGTGGCAAGTTCAATCGTTGCACTCAACGACAGTATATGTTCCTATGATTTTAATGTGACCTTTCAACCTGTGCAGAGCTTTTTTCCGGCTGAAAAAAGGTCTAACTGATGGTACAGTGACGGGTGACTTCAGCGTAGTCGTAGGTGGTGATTTCGAAGGGGTTGCCGTCAGGGTCGCTGAAGTAAACAGACCATGCTTTGCCATGATCAACACGGCGGGGCTGTTCGTCGAGGACAGCAGAGAGGTGGGTGATCCAGTGGCAGAATTCCTGTCCGGATACGCCGAAGGCGATGGTGGCCTGATTTGTTTTGACCGGCTGGCGTTCAAAGATGGCCAGCCCGATGGTGCCTGCGGGGTTTTGAAGCATGAGAGGACCCTGCGGCACGGAGGCCCATTCTTCAAGAGTTGCGTTTCGCTGGAGGCCGAGCACGCGTCCATACCACTCTTCCGCAGCCTGACGATTAGATACATAGACGTGGATATGGTCCACGTGACCCAGATCGGGGATTGGCATTGGCGCACTCCTTAAAACAATAAGCTCGATACCATCAACACCAGGACAGACAAAGGCAGCCAGCAACCGATGTTGAAGAGATCCAGACAGCCTCTGAAGTAGTCATCGGCGCTGTCGCGGTGATTGCGTGTGGCTCTGGCCCATTGGATCACATAGTAAATGATCACGAGAACTATAATTGCGGCGACGACCAAGCCAAAGCGGCTGCTGAAGAAACTGACGAGGGTGTCCATGTACTGTTTTAGTGCTGAAATCGGAAGGACTAAGTCAAGAAGTTTCCATTGTTTAAAGAAGTTGGGGTGGAAGATGAGGATGAATGGCGGATGGTTGACAGGGATGCTGTGGGGCTGGCATTACGGTTTTTGTTGAACGGGACGGCGGGGGCTTTTACGGCATTGTCTGGTGGTTTAAACGATTGAGGTGAGCGATGAAGCTGGTGGTGTGTTGATGGAGCTGGTGCAGCGTGTGAAGCGATTGGTGAAGTTGATCGATGAAAAGCCGGGCCGGGCTCTGGGTTGGCTGGTGCTGGCCGGGATGGCCTTTATGTTGATGTGGGGAGCGTTTAAGTCTCCCATTAAGTTTCACGTCGATGAGGTGTGGCAGTACAGCTATTCCAACTCTGGTGGTCTGGGGACGGAACCGTTCAGCCAGGAGAACCTGGGACAATGGATGTCGCCAGAGGTGTTTCGTGATTACATTATGGTGCAGCCCGGGGAAGGCTTTAATTACGGCGGAGTGATTGAGTCGTCGAAGAAAGATGTTCATCCACCCCTTACTCATTTTGTTTTACATACCGTGTGTTCGTTCTTTCCGAATCAGTTTTCGAAGTGGTTTGGACTGGGGATTAACATTGTCTGTTACGGTCTGACGATTGTGGCTGTTTACTGGTTAGGAATGAGCCTGTTTGGTTCGGCGCGGCGAGCGCTGGCGGCGGCGGGACTGTGGGCGTTTTCGTCGGGCGCGGTCGATACGGTGATGTATATCCGCATGTATTGCCCGCTAACGCTGGTGGCGGTGGTCGCGATCTGGTTAACGGTGCGATTTATCCAGACCGGTGCGGGACGCTTCCTGGTGCTGACCTACGGCGCGTTTATCGTGGGAGGGCTGACAGATTACATTTTTTGGATTCTCGGTTTCTTTATGACGCTGGCCTTTGTGCTGATATACTGGCGGCGGCAACTAAAGAGAGCAGTTCAGTACGCGGGGACGACGTTCGCAGCTTTTGTTTCTGCGTGTTTGATTTACCCAAACGCATTGCTGCAGTTTGTGCGGGATGATTCGGTGAGCAAGGCGACGGCTTCCACGTATGACCTGGCGTTGATCGTGTGGACGTTTCTGGATGTCAGGCACGTCGTGGGGCGGTTTTTGACCCATTCTTCCGAGCGGGTGTGGCTGCTGGTGCCGGGGGAGCTTTATTTTGTGCTGGGGCTGGCTGTCCTGGCAGGATTGCTTGCGCTGGTTGGAGTTTTCCTCGTATCGCTGTGGTCTGTGGTGATGCACCGTGAAGGATCAACCGGGGACTTTGATGATCCGGCCCGTATGAGCGAACAAATGCTGGGGCAGATTTGGAGGGCGATGCCGGCGGCCGGGCGCATTTTTGTCGGTCATGCCGGCCGGGCATTGCGGGGGATGTGGGGATGGATGTGGTCAAACCGGGCAACGCTGTTCGTTGCGTTGGCGATCATCATGACGACCTATACGCTGGCGGCTTTGTTTCCGGAATTTGATATCTGGACGATGCGCGGCTTCTTTCTGGTCTTTCCTTTCTGCTCCACTTTGTTTGCTGCGATCTTGTTTGCACTGCACCATCGCGCGCGCGTGCCTGTTCGGGTAATAGTTGTGGTGCTGGCGGTGTTAATGGTTCGGAGTTATGGAGTCTATACGTCGCCGTTTTTGTTTCGGGATGGGTATGAGAAGCTGGTGAAACGGGTGGAGAATAAGAGTGTTGTGGTGGTGCTGGATCATGTGAATTCGATTGGTCGGCTGGCCAACTTGAGCATTCCGCTGGCGAGGGCGCGGGAGGTGTTTGTGTTGCCGATCACCATGGACGATTATCGCGAGGAGGTTCTGCGTGCCCTGGATTCAGCGGCGGCGGATTCGGAATTAATGGTCATTAACATGAGCGGCGGCTGGCCGGAGAATGAGTATGCTATCAGCATCCTGGGGCCGGAATTGCTGTTAACGCAGGATGAGGAGCTGGTGGAGAAACTGCTGACGAATGGCTATACAGGCCGGCCGGTGAAGCGCCTGGCGGAGCTATTTCAGTGGTTCAGCCTGTATGAAGTGATTCGAATGGATGGGGAGCCGGAAGTCTGATTGCATTCAGACCCCCGGCACGACCACTCCCCTGTTGATCAGGGGTAAACAAAAACCCGGGTCTGTTTTTCTTTAGCCACGCCAAAGAGGAAAGCAGCGTCTTCTTTATTGAGGCGAATGCAGCCTTTGCTGTGGCTGGTCATGTGACCTTGGTGGAGCGCGGCGCCTTTGTAATAGAAGAGAGCGTAGGGCATAGGGGCATCCCACTGGCGGCTGTGCCAGTTGCGGGCTTTCCACTGGACGGTGAAAGCGCCGGTGGGCGTGGGATATTTCTGGGAGCCGCCGCGGATTTTAAACTCGCGGTCCCCATAACGGCCGATCCCTTCGCTGAGCCAGATTTCTATGTCGGGCTGAACGCCGTCTTCCTTGATGGATGTGGACGCACTAACCGTCGGAGCATGGCTTAATGCAAAGGCCAGGGCAAACATGGTGACTAATGGCTTGATTGATTTAAGGGTGAACATGAACTTCTTCCTCCGAATTACCTGAATTCTGTTTCTGAAGGTGGTTGCGGGGTGTCAAGGGGTTATGTGGACTTCCCGGCTTTGGTGGGGCACTGGGGTAGCAAAAAGGATGCACGGGCAGCATTCGAGCAGAGATCATACGAGATCGAGCTGCTCTGGATCGGGATAAATTAGATGGTCGCCTTCAATTCTGGCGAAAGATGCGGGTGTGTGGGGATTGGCATTTTTTTCGGTCATGATGTGGCGAACCTCCCATTGGGCCAGTAGGACGACTGCATCAGAAACCATGTTCCGATGGCAACGCCACGGGACAGCTTCGGCGCACATTATGGCGGTGGTCTGTTTTGTGGCGAGCTTAAGAAGACTATCGAGTCCGGCGCGGAATTCCGGGGTGGCCATATAATCGGCGTAGCCTCGAAAGGAAGAGTTATGCCAGCCGGTATTTCGGGAGGTGGGGCTGACTTTGCGGCGGCCGCCAAGTTCCTTGCACGGAACGTAATTGATGCCCTGTTCCGTTACGCTTTCAGCGAGAGCGTCTGCATTAAACTGCGGCAGTTTCCGGCTGCCGGGCATACTGCGGACGTCTACGAGAGTTTTGATGCTGTGGGCATGGAGGAGGCCGAGAAAGATTTGGAGGGTGCGATTGGAGTGGCCTATGGTATAAAGGACGGGCCGTTGCTGATCTGCCGGAGGGCTGTCATTCGGCATTGATCTCTACATATACGGTATTGAAAGAGCCCTGCTCATGACGTTCCGAATAGATTCGGGTGACCTCGACGGATACCACCTTTTCATGAACGATCTCCGCTTTGGACATCATGGCCTGAGTCACAGCGTCTTCAAAAGCGTGCTGGATATCCAAATCCATGGCTTTACCAGTAAATTTAGGCATTTTGCATATCTCCCTGATGAAAGATCGAAACGTTGATTGTCATGCAGTGGAGAGCGTTTCCTGTGCCCGATCAGGGGATATCTGGTGGTGATGCGGCCATTTTGGTTTCGATGGCTGCTATAATCAGGGCGCGATAGATGGCGAGGTGCTCGGGATTTTCGATGAGATACTCGGGATGCCACTGAATTCCCATAGTAAAATTCTTTGCGTCCGGTACCTCGAAAGCTTCTACGACGCCGTCGGGGGCGCGGGCTGAGACGAGGATGCCCTGACCCATGCGATCGCAAGCCTGGTGATGGATACTGTTAACCTCGAGGGAGGTGCTGGTGACAATGCTGTGAAGCATGGTGCCGGTAGTAATATCAACCATATGAGACGGGCGGGCGTTGCCCGGTTTGTGATCAATTGTCGAGGACGTCATGGTGGGCAGATCGGCGATCATGGTGCCGCCGAGGAGGACGTTAAGTTCCTGGGATCCGAGGCAGATTCCTAGAACAGGCTTTCCCGCGTCGAGGGCGGCCTGCATCAAGGTGAAATCGAACTCTTCACGGCGCGGATTGAGGAGGTTAACAGATTCGTGAACCTCCGTCTCGCCAAACCGCTGGGGTGAAATATCCCGTCCACCACTGAACACGAAGCCGTCGCACAATTCCGCGAAATAGCGGGCGGCGGCGGGATCCTCTATGGGAGGGAGCAGAATCGGCAGTCCGCCAGCGCTGGTGATGGCGTCTACATAGTTGGAACTAAGCTGAAAACGTCCGGTGCGGGTGTCGCCGCTAACGTCGACGTTAATGCCGATCAGCGGCTGTATAGTTTCTTGCGCTACCGCGCGTGTCGGGCTGAAGTGAGAAAGCGCCGCTGCTGTGAGCAGGCAAAGTACGAATCGTGTAATAGTCCCCATAACTGGAATATTACTGAGGATTTCGTCATTTATGCCGAAATTCGGGCTGGATATGACGATTCCTCCGAAGGCGAATCTTTGGGTTTGAATAAGCGGTGTGGCGATTTTAAGCATCTGATCGAATGAGCAATCATAAGGCAAAATGAGCGACCACAAGGCAAAAGACGCGGGGAACAAACAGGGGCGAACCGGGGAACTTACGCCGTTGATGCGGCAGTATCATGATATTAAGGTTCAGCATCCGGATCATGTGCTTTTCTTCCGCTGCGGGGATTTTTATGAAATGTTTCATGATGATGCCCGGACGTGTTCGGAGGTGCTGGGCATCACCCTGACCGCACGGGGGACGGATCCGGAAGGCAACCCAGTGCCTATGGCGGGGGTGCCTTTCCATAGCGTGGACGGATACCTGGCGCGGATGATTCGTGCCGGATATCGGGTGGCCATGTGTGAGCAGATGGAGAGCCCGAAGAACGCAAAAGGTGTGGTGCGCCGGGAAGTGACCCGGGTGGTGACGCCGGGTACGGTGATTGAGGAGTCGTTGCTTTCTGATAAGTCCAATAACTATTTGGTGGCTCTCATTGCGGATCTTTCTGATGAGCCGAACGATGCCCTGTTGAGCTCGCCTGATGGGGACGACCACCGTCTGAAGGCGGTAGGGCTGGCGGCGCTGGATTTTTCTACGGGAGAGTTTCTGGCATGTGAGTTTGGAGCGCGGGCGGCAGTGGCGGACTGCATGACGGAATTGATCCGGCTGGCTCCGAGCGAAGTCGTCGTCATGGAGGATCAACGGCGGGCTTTTGAGCATTCTGATTTAATGCAAATGTTGGCGCTGGAACTGTCTGGCAAGGCGACGGAGCGGTCGACGGGTATTCCGCTGGCCACGGTGGATGGTCACCGGGTATCGCTTGCATCTGCGCGGCAGGCCCTGCTGGAGCAATTCGGCACGCGGGATTTGCATGGGTTCGGTATCGAAGAACATCCCCTGGCCATTCGTGCGGCGGGGGCGGTTTTACAATACCTGCGGGAAACCCAGACTGGTGAGATGAATCACATCCGGGAACTGCGTTTGCATACCCCGGGCGATTATATGGTGCTGGATGGGACGACTCAGCGGAGCCTGGAGCTGGTGACCAACCTGACCGATGCCACGCGGCGGCATACGCTGTTTGAGGTGCTGGACCGAACGGCTACGGCCATGGGCGGGCGGATGTTGCGAAGCTGGATTTTGCAGCCGCTGCGAGACCGGCGGACTATCGAGGCCAGGCTGGATTCGGTGGATATACTGGTATCGAACCATGACCTGCGGACGCAGGTGGGCGAGATGTTAAAAGGCATTGCTGACCTGGAACGGATCGTCAGCCGGTGTGTGTGCGGTTCGGCGAACGGGCGCGACCTGCTTTCACTGAAAAACAGCCTGCAGCGGATCGCGCCCTTGAAGCGGCTGATTGCTAATGCGGCGTTAGTCGCCCCAGTCGTCTCCGGTGTGGTCCCCGTGCTTTCTGGCACTGCGCATGGCGAGCCAACCAAGCCCTCCCACAACGACGAGGGCAATCAGGATTTCCCAAACACTCATTCTGCTTCTTCTTTCTCAGAGAACGGTAACAACAATTCAAATTTAGCGCATGCCGGCGCGAAAAAGCAATCTGGAAATCCGAACAATCTGCTGGCGGCTCTGGCTGATCGCATGAATCCCCTGGAGGAACTTTCCGGGCGGCTGGAGCGAGGATTGGTGGATCAGCCGCCGGTGTCTGTCCGAGATGGCGGGATTTTCCGGGAGGGCTATAATGCGGATCTGGACGAGCTGCATTCGCTGACCGGTGACAGCAAAACCTGGATTGCGGCCCTGCGCCAGCGGGAGGCGGAGCGTACGGGGATCAACAATCTTAAGGTAGGCTTCAACAGGGTTTTTGGGTATTACCTGGAAGTGACCCACCTCAACAGCAGCAAGGTGCCGCCGGAGTGGATTCGCAAACAGACGCTGACCACGGGAGAGCGTTATGTGACGCCGGAACTGAAAGAGAAGGAAGAGATTATCCTTCATGCGGACGAGCGGGCAAATGAGCTGGAATTTAAGCTTTTCGAGGAGTTACGGAAAGAAATCTGTGACCAGACGGCGGCAATTCAGGGAACGGCGCAGGCGATTGCTCAGTTAGACGCCGTCTTTGCGCTGGCGGCTGCAGCCTGCGCGCGAAATTATGTGCGCCCTCAGATTATCGCCGAGAATGACTCGCGGGAAATAATGATCCGCGACGGGCGCCATCCGGTGCTGGAAACCCTCCGCGGGGATGTTCCCTTTGTGCCCAACGATACTCGCATTAATAATTCAGAGGAACAGATCCTGATCATAACCGGACCGAACATGGCGGGTAAGAGCACTTATATCCGGCAGGTGGCGTTGATCACTCTGATGGCTCATATTGGAAGTTTCGTGCCGGCCAGTGAGGCGCGGGTGGCACCGGTGGACCGGATTTTCACCCGGGTGGGCGCGATGGATCAAATCGCCAAGGGCCAGTCGACGTTCCTGGTGGAAATGAGCGAGACCGCGAACATCTTGAACAACGCAACGAATCACAGCCTTGTGATTCTGGATGAGATCGGGCGCGGAACGTCAACTTATGACGGCCTGTCTATTGCATGGTCTGTGGTGGAGTATTTACACAATACGCCCGGGCGGCGTCCAAAGACATTATTTGCGACGCATTATCATGAACTTGCCGGCCTGGAGGGTCCGCTTCCCCGGGTGCGGAATTACAATGTGGCGGTGCATGAGGAAGAGGAGCGCGTTGCGTTTCTCTACAGAATCCTGCGGGGTCACACGGACCACAGCTATGGAATTTATGCGGCGCAGGTGGCGGGTTTACCGCGAGAAGCGGTGAGCCGGGCGCGGAGAATTCTTGCTGACCTGGAACGGGGCAACGTAATTCATGTGCAAACGCAGGATGGCGGCGGGGACAGTCCGCAGGATGCTTCAAGCGGACGACAAAAAGACTCCGCGGTGCGGCTGGAAGAGCGCACGGTGCAGTTGACGTTTTTCGACCTGGCAGATCATCCGGTATTGGAAAAACTTCGCGCTACAGAGATCAATCAGCTTACGCCGCTGCAGGCGTTATCGTTGCTGGCAGAGCTGAAGCAGGACGCAAAAAAATAGCGATTCTGGCCGGGAGGAATCAGCGAAGATTATCGAGTTTCCATTGGCGAGTTTCGCCGGCCCACTTCAGGAAATCGTCCAGCGGCAGGCAGTTGATGACGTCGGCCGGTTCGAGCCAGCCCTTGCGGGCCATAGCAATCCCGTAATTTAGATAATCATAATGTGCCACGGCGTGGGCATCCGGGTTTATGGCGAACTTCACACCAAGCTCTTTGGCGCGTCGGCAGTAGCGCCAGTCAATATCGAGCCGGCGGGGATCGGCGTTGATTTCAATGACGGTGCGAGTGGCCGCGGCAGCTTCAATAACGGCCTCCATGTCGAATTCATAAGGCTCCCGCATAAGCAACAGGCGGCCGCTGACGTGGCCCAGAATGTGAACGTAGGGATTTTCCATAGCGCTGATGATGCGGTCGGTCATTTCGCTGGCGGTTTGATTATATCGGCTGTGGACACTGGCGACCACGATGTCCATGCTGGCCAGGAGATCATCAGAAAAATCGAGATCTCCATCGCGAAGGATATCGCACTCTGTGCCTTTTAAGATGCGGAAAGTGGGAGTTGCCAGGACTTCGTTGGCCTGATCAATTTCGCCCTGTTGCGCTATTACGTCGGCCGGTTTCAACCCGCCGGCATAGGCGGCGAGCTGGCTGTGGTCGCAGACGGAAAAGTATTGCCAGCCATGATCGTCGCGGGCGGCTTTGGCCATTTCGTGGATGGTGTTTTTGCCGTCTGACCATTCGGTGTGACAATGGAGAACTCCGCGATAATCATCGAGCGTGATGAGCTTCGGAAGTTTATTTTTTGCGGCGACTTCGATTTCGCCATCACCTTCCCGGAGTTCCGGGGGAATGCTTTGGAGTTTTAACGCAGCAAAAAGATCGTCCTCTGTGGCAATGGACAAAGAGGGCTGATCCGGCGCCTCGGCCGGGAAGACGCCATACTCGTTGATCTTGAGCTTCATCTTCAGGGCGCGGCTGCGCAGCTGGGTGTTATGCTCTTTGCTGCCCGTGAAATGATGAAGAGCTGTGGCGAAATTTTCATCGGGAACGACGCGGAGGTCGGCCTGGACGTCGTCAGGCAGCATGATTGTACTCTTGGATTCGCCGTGGGCGATGACGGACGTGACCCATGATAATTGTGTGAAGCAATCCATGACAGCAGTGGGATCGGAAGAGCTGGCGACGAAATCGAGATCCCCGACGATCTCTTTTTTTCGGCGGAGGCTGCCGGCAATTTCCACGCGGGTGACTGCGGGGCAGCGTCTCAGCTCGTCGAGAATGGGCTGGGCAAGCGCAAGGGCCTGCGCGAGAGTAAGCTGGCCAGAATAGCGCCGGGCCTGCTCGATGCCCTCAAGAAGCTTCGCGGATCCCGCTTTCGTGAAACCTTTGCATTCAGTAATGCGGCCGCTGCGGCAGGCTTCTTCCAGTTCATCAAGAGTATTGATACCAAGGTCGCCATAAAGCTGGGCAATCTTTTTGAGGCCAAGTTTCGGGACACGCTTTAACTCAGAGAGTCCGGTGGGAGTGCCTTCGCGAAGGGTGACAAGGAGGGGGGACTGCCCGGTTGCAGCCAGCTCCCGGATCAGTTCGGCGGTGGCTTTGCCGATGCCTTTTACTGTTTCAAGCCGCCCTGGGGCGACAAGGTCTTCCAGCGGCGCAGACTCTGCGAGGAAGGCACGTGCAGCGTTGTTAAACGCCCTTACCTTGAACTGGTTCTCGCCATGAAACTCCATCAGGTCGGCAGTTTCGCGGAGAGCAGCGGCGATTTCGGCTTTGGTCATCATGAGATCAAATCAGAGCGGGCACCGGAAGTTGAAGCCCGGTGCCCGCGTCATGTTTTATTTACTCAGCAGATTTATAGATAAGGTATTTTTCGCGGATCGGCTTAAACTCTTCCACTTGTTTTTGAACAAGTTCAAGAGTTTCCTTAAGAGGCTTGCGCTCAACAGTGCGCGCGCACACCCAAGAGGAAGCAGCCTGGCGAATAGCCCAGACATTGTATTTGGGAACACGTTCACCGTTGGCGTTTTCCACATAGTCTTTGCCATAGGTTTCCACCATGTAATCAATAACGGCCTGGCCCAGCGCGTAGGCATCGAACTGTTCGCGGTCGGTGATTTCCATGCGGGCTCCGCGACAGAGTCTGCCTTCACCATGATGCCAGCGGGCAAGGGTACCCGTGGGGGTGAAGTCTGTGACGGAAAGTTTTACGCCTTTTACGACGCCGGAATCTTCCACAAATTTAATCAGCTCTTCCGGGCGCTCGATGATGGGGCTGCCGAAGATGTGAAAGGGCTCATCCGTGCCGCGACCCATGCTCATAATGGCCTCGGTCATGGCGATTCCGGGATAGACGATGGCGGCATCCAGATCCTGAATGTTCGGAGAAGGGTTCACCCAGCGCAGAC
>CAYUGQ010000001.1:62541-87766 GCA_964444305.1 uncultured Candidatus Sumerlaeota bacterium | reverse complement strand
ACGATGGCGGCATCCAGATCCTGAATGTTCGGAGAAGGGTTCACCCAGCGCAGACCGGTCTGATCAAGATACTGGTCGCGGGTCCAGTTTTCGGTTTCGATGACGGTCAATTCGCAGTGGATGTTCTTTTCCTCGTTAAACATCCGGGCCATTTCGCCCATGGTCATGCCGTGGGCGATCGGCATATCGAAGTAGTTTGTGATGCTTTCGATTTTATCAAAATCGGGGCGGGGTCCGGCTACATAGAGACCACCGATGGGGTTGGGGCGGTCGAGCACGATGACGCCCACGCCGTTTTCTTTGCAGGCTTCCATCATCTTGCCCATATACGCCAGGTAAGTATAATAGCGGGCGCCGACATCCTGAAGGTCGACAATTACAGCATCCAGGCCGGCGAGCTGCTCATTTGATGGAAAGCCGAGGCGGGCGCCTGCTCCCTGGCGGTAGAGGCTGTAAACCATAAGACCGGTGGCTGTGTCTTTAAGATCTTCCACGTGAGTATCGAGATCACCATAAAGGCCATGCTCTGGAGAGAACAGACTGACAAGTTCTACGCCGGGCTGGCCTACGAGCAGATCGAGGATGTGGTTTCCTTCCCGATCTATGGCGGAGGTGTTGGTCAGCACGGCGAGTTTTTTGCCTTTGAGTTGCTCATAGCTGTCGCGCTTAAGTACATCCAGGCCGGTGAGCACGTTGCCCTCGCCCAGCGGGCGGGATTCGACGTGAATCAGGGGTTCTTTACGTTCAGCGGCGGACTGAACCTGGGCTGCAGCCGGCCGGGGCGAGACTACCGCAAGACCTGCGGTAAACAGAACTGCGGCGGCAACAGTTAAGGATTTATGAAACACGCGGTTCATATTGATTCCCTTTTCATACATCAGAGTAATTAGACTGATGTCATGACCCTGAGGATGGTCTTGCAAGGAACAATTTGTGCTCCCGGCAAGGATGCAGTATTCCGGATGCGGGTTTAAACAGGCGTGCGAAATTTATCCTCTACCGGTTTGTGAGCTATGGTTCGGTATTGGATATGGCTACGTTTAAAAATACGAGGATTGATTCCGGTTCGGACAGCCCCGGTTCGCCCGTGGGGCGGGACGGAAGCGTGTCTGCGTTTCGGCCCGCGACCAACACATCAGCACTGCGGGCACTGCAGACAATTGTGGAGCCCGGAACGCAAATCGATCATTATCAAGTGGGTAAGCTGCTGGGACGGGGGGCGATGGCCGCCGTTTATGAGGGAACTGATATAGATTCGGGTCAGCAGGTAGCCTTGAAAATTCTCGATGCCCGGGTATCTGGCAACCGGGATATCGTAGCGCGGTTTCATAAAGAGGGCGAAACCATGGCGCGGTTTGATCATCCGAATATCGTCCGCCATATCTCCCACGGCCACGATGATGAGTTTGTGTATATGGCCATGGAACTGGTAAATGGCATTACCCTGGATCAGCTCATCCATGCCATTGAGGTGGAGCCGCATCACATTACACACCTGGCGCGGGAGATCAGCAAGGGGCTGACCACGATTCACGCCGCGGGGCTGGTTCATGGGGATATTAAGCCGTCTAATATAATGGTAACCCGGGACGGCACGGTCAAAATCTCTGACTTCGGAACGGCAGTGGTGTCGCAACAATCGCGTCGCGGGGTAAAAAATGTAACGGGCACGGCGACCTATATGGCGCCAGAGGTGTTGGACGCAGGGCAGATGGTGGATTATCGCGCGGATATTTTCTCCCTGGGAGTGACGTTTTACAAAGTTTTAACCAAGAAGAATCCCGGAGAACCGATTGTTCCGGTGACTGAATTGAACTCTGAGCTCCCGCCCGCCATTGACGGAATTCTGCAAAAGGCGATGGCCCAAGACCCGGACAATCGTTTTACGACGGCAAAGGAACTGGGCGATGCCATCGCGGCGTTATTTGATGAAAACGCCCTGACAACTCCGGTTTCCCGGGAAGAAATGCACGGCCCCGCAGCAGAAACTGCTTTGGAAAAGAAACAGGGGCGGACGCCGGATAAGATCGACTGGAAAATGGTGATCCTTTGTGGCCTGGCGGCGATTGGCGTGGCAGCGACTATGATTGTGCTGGCAGTAGTTTTTGGCCGGTGGTAAGCGCACCTCCCATGGGAGTCTCACGAATGGACCTTATAATTTTGAGTAGCGTAGCAAATCATGACCACCAGTGATAAGAAAAACCGCACCCGGATTCAATCGATCAAAGGGACCGTGGATATCCTCCCGGCCGATGCACTGAAATTTCAGCATCTGGAAAAAACCGCGCGAAAGATTATGGCGTGTTACGGCTACAGCGAAATCCGGACGCCAATTTTGGAATCAACAGAACTCTTCGCCCGCAGTGCAGGCGAGGCTAGTGATGTGGTGGTTTCCAAACAGATGTATACCTTTGATGACGCGGGGGGTCGCAGCAATACCATGCGCCCGGAGGGAACCGCAGGTGTGGTTCGCTCAATGGTGGAACATGGTGAGTTTAAAAAGCTGCCCATCCACAAGCTGTTCTACGGCGGACCTATGTTCCGTTATGAGCAGCCGCAGAAAGGGCGTCAGCGGCAGTTTCATCAGATAGGCGTAGAGTTCTTTGGCGTGGCTCATCCCTCAGCGGATGTCGACGTGATCGCATTGTGTGACCATCTGCTGAAGGCTCTTGGCTTTGAGAACATCGTGACCAAGGTGAATACGATAGGATGTCCGTCATGTCGCGGTGCTTATAACGAGAAGTTGCGTGAGGCCATCCAGGCGGAGCCAGAAGGCTGGTGTGGACAATGCCGCGAGCGGGCACGGATTAATCCCATGCGGGTTTTTGACTGTAAAGTGACTGCATGCTCTGAGCGGGTGAAAACCCTGCCACGAGTGAATGAGAATGTCTGCGGTCAGTGTCAGGCGCATTTTAATAGCGTTATCGAACTGTTAACGGCTGCGGGGATCGCCCATGAACCGGATGACAGCCTGGTGCGCGGGTTTGACTACTATACGCGAACGGTGTTTGAAGTAATGCAAGGCAACATCGGCGCGCAGAGTGCGATTTTGGGTGGTGGCCGGTATGACGGCCTAGTGGAGGAACTGGGCGGACCGGCGACTCCTGCGGTTGGAATGGGGATCGGTGTGGAGCGTCTCTTGTTGGCGATGGAAGCCAACGGTATAGAATTTCCCGAATCGGATCGACCGGATTATTATGCGCTGGCTATGGATGAACAGTCTGTGAGCATAATGACGGCGGTAGTGGCCAAGTTGCGTGGCCGGGGAATGTCTGTGGTGTTTGATTGTCAGGCGCGAAGCATGGGCGCGGGGCTGAAAGCAGCCAACCGCTCTCGCGCGAAATTCCTGCTGGTATTGGGAGAAACAGAGCGCGAGCAAGGTATTATCGCCCGTAAAGATCTGGATTGCGGCATTCAGGATGAAATGCTTCTGGAAAATTATCTGGGCGAATCAAACTAAGCCGAAGGCCAGACCATCGGCTGCGTTCTAATCTTATCAGCTTACGCTGAACTCCATGGGGACAAATGCCGGGTAGACGCCAAAGCTGGTGTACCCTGCGGCGACCTCGAATTTCAACTCCGGGCTGATCCCCAGTATTGTGGTAATATCCTCCGCATCCACGGCGCTGATCTCCAGCGTATAACTGCCGTGGAGGAGAAGCAGTGGATCAAAGACAATTGTGACCCGGCAGCGTTGTTTGTCGAGCCGAACTGGGTTGAACCCGCGATCGCTGGCGAAAAAGTCTTCAACGACGGTACCCGTCTGATATTGCAACATCACCTGCAGATCGACCGGTGTGATTGTTTCCGGCGCGGAAATTTCAAGGGTTATGCGCATGTGACCACGGGTCTGAAATTTCTCAGACGGTTGACCTTTCTCGTCATGCAAGGCGCAGTGATGAAACTGGACTGCCGTTGGTGTTTCGACTGGGAGCTCATCCGCATGATCTTCCTCCGCAAGGCGGCCGGCACGGCGAACCTTCTCGGTCAGATGGGCATTATACTCCGCGACCACGTCTGGTGCGTAGCCCTTCATTTTCATCTCACCCTGATGCAGCCAAATGGCTTCCGTGCTGATTTCCCCGATGGCGGACGACGTGTGAGAAACTAGGGCCATGGCTTTTCCCTGGTCCCGAAAATCCAGCAGTTTCTGGGCACTACGTGCCTGGAATTCGAGATCACCCACAGCGAGAACTTCGTCGATGAGAATAACATCAGGGTCTACGGATACGGCGAGGGCAAACCCCAGGCGGGCCATCATGCCAGCGCTGTATGTGCGGACAGGGGCTTCCAGGAATTTGTGATCAAGGCCACTGAATTCAATGATGCGTGGCAGCAACTCGCGAATTTCTTCACGGTGGAGCCCGATAATGGAACCGTTTAAAAAAACATTTTCATACCCCGACAGCGAGGGGTGAAACCCGGCGGAAAGATCCAGCAATGGAGCGATCCGTGGCAGACGCCGCACGGTGCCGCTGGTGGGTGTCGTTATGCCGGTGATCATCTTCAACAGAGTGCTTTTTCCGGATCCATTGACTCCGAGAATCCCGAGCATTTCGCCGCGCTGGATATCAAAAGAAACGTCTTTCACAGCGAAGAAATCTTCCCGGCGGGCACCGGAGATGAGACGGTGAAAAAGAAAAGAGGACATCCGCCCCATGCCCTGCGTGGAGACGCGGAATCGCTTGGAGAGATTGCGGACTTCGATGCCGTTGGCCGGATTTTCAGGTAGCGCCAGGGAGGGGACGGAAATCCCTTCCGGCAGAGCCTGCTGGCTTGCATCGAAATTTTTCTGCCGCCGCACAACGTCCGCAGTTCGGCGAGGGGGCTGAATGGAGCTTCCGCTCATCGACTGTAGCGGGCGAGCCGGGACAAGCCAACCCCTTTAGAGGGAAATTCGATCTCTTTACCACTGAAGGCTTTTTTGGCAGAATCGATCAGCGGCTGGCGATATTTATCCGAAACGACATCTACCAGGCATAGCCAGCGTCCGGCGGCCTGTGGTATGTAGTTTACCCGCGGGTTTTCCTTACCATCAACATAATCGGCGAAGCGGTCGCCCTTATCAACATTTTTCAGCCATGTCTGGGCAAAGCGGTCCATATCTTCCTTTGTGAAAACGATCCCGGCCTGATAACAGCGGACGGCGAAATCGACGTTAATGGCGGCATGGGAGATATCTTCTCCGGTTTCGAAGGGTGCCCCGGGAGCATTGATGGCATAGGCCCAAACCCACGCACCGTTACGTTCTTGCAGGCTCTGATGAAAGAGATTCGCAATCTTTGTGGCCTGCTCTTTATACTCAGGCTTCTTGGTGATGTGATATAGTTCGGCGACGACGGAACCCATGGCGTTGGTCATATTGAGTGGCGTTTTCCCCCCACCCTTCATACTGCCGTCCACATAATAGCCGACCGTGCCGCTGGTGACAAAATTGCGGTTCGCATCGGCGACGATTTCTTCCAGCTCAGCCAGCCATCGATCGGCGGTGGTGCCATACTTTTCCGTTAGCGCTCGATCAGATTTTACAACGCGGACAAACTCAGCCGGCGCCTTGCAAATCTGGCCTGTGTGAACAACATAAACATGCCAGCGGCCTTCGTCATAACGCTCGCCGCCCCAGCCCTTCAGTGGCTCGCCGGCGTAAATATCAGCCCGGCCAAGCCGATCGTCTCGCTTTTCAAGCACTCGATTAAACTGGGTTTCGACTTTGTCCAGCCAGAGCGTGTTGCTGGTGGCGTGATACATCTGCATGTAAGACAGCATCATATAGCTTTGGGCCCAGCCGAGGACGGCCGTGGTGTTGTCGTGATCGCTGTAGGCTTCGCCGTTGTTGATGCTGTTGTCAAATTCTTGAAAGAGCTGCGAGTAGTTGGCGTTTTGCAGGGGCACAGTGATGGTAGTGGCATCCTGGGCCATGGCCATGGGTATGGAGGCTGCTAAAAGCAGCGCTGCCGTCGCCGCCTGCAGAAATTTCTTAATCCCCGTCACATTTATGCATTTAGTCATGCAATCGCTCCTCCGCGTAATTTGCCAGCTTTTCCAGGCGTGCGAGGGTTTCCTCCTTGCCCAGATTATAGATGACATCAAAAAGAGGCGGTGAAGCGGTGCGGCCTGTCAAGGCCAGACGGACCGGATGTACAGCCTGACCGAACTTTATCTCTTGTGCTTCACACCAGGCGCGCAGGTGAGCATCTAGAGCATCTTGAACCTCCTGGAGCGACTTTGCGTCTGCAGGCCAGGCTTTTTCGATCTCAGCCCGCACAAGACGAAGACGCTCAACTCCCTCGGCTGTAGTCAGCAGCTTTTTAAAGGGTTTTTCTTCATAATCCGCCGGTGAGGCAAAAAAGTAATCGAGATTCTTGGCGAAATCCTTAAAGGTGCGGGAGCGCTCGATTTCCAGATCAATGATATCCCGCAGCCACTGAGCGCGTCCGGGCTGCTCGTGGTGAGGTCCGCCGGCGGCACCGTACGTTTCATCCAGCTCAGGCACGACCACCGCATAGATCTGGTCCTTCGGCATGTTCCGGATGTAAACACCGTTCATCCAGTGCAACTTGTCATAATCAAAAACTGCCGGGCTTTTGTTTACTTTTTCCAGGCTGAACTTCCCGATCAGCTCTTCCATGGGCATGACTTCTTCAAATTCCGCGTCGCCCTCAGGCGCCCAGCCGAGCAGGGCAAGAAAGTTAAGCAGGGCCTCTGGCAGGATGCCTTCTTCATGAAATTGCATCACGCTGGTTGCACCGTGGCGCTTGCTAAGCCGTTTTTTGTCCGTACCAAGAATAAGCGGCAGGTGGGCAAACTTCGGAGTCGGTTTACCAAGGGCGTTATAAACCAGCACCTGGCGCAAGGTGTTGCTGACATGATCTTCCCCGCGACAGACATGGGTGATTCCCATATCAATATCGTCTACGGCATTGGTGAAATTGTATAGAGGGGAACCGTCCGCACGGGCGATGACAAAGTCACCGATGGTTTCGTTGGGAGCTTCAATCCGGCCGTAGACGAGGTCATCATAAGTCGTGGAGCCCGTTTCAGGAGCACGCAACCGAATCACGCCCGGCTCGCCGGCAGCTTTATATTTTTCGATCTCTTCCTCGGTGAGCAGTTCGCGGCGATAAACAAATGGACGCCGTTCTTCCTTTGCCCGCTCTCGCAGCTCGTCCAGCTTTTCCTTAGGGCAATAATCATGGTAGGCATGCCCGCTGGCCAGAACCTGCTGCACGTACTCTTTGTGCTGGGGAGCCCGGGCGGTCTGATAGATAATTTCTTCATCGGATTCCATACCGAGCCATTTCAGGCTATCGAGGATCTGCTGGACGCTCTCCGGGGTCGAGCGTTCGAGGTCAGTATCTTCAATGCGAAGCAGAAACTTGCCTCCGGTGTGTCGCGCATACAGCCAGTTAAACAAGGCCGTTCTGGCACCACCTACATGCAGATAGCCTGTGGGGCTGGGAGCAAAGCGCACCCGAACGGCGGCTGCATTATTAGAAGAAGTTTCCTGCGTCGATGTTTCCTGGGACATGGTAATCCTAAATTATGAAGTAATTAGCTTTAGGCTACATGCGGAAAATTTAAGGGTTCATTCAAATTTTGGAACGCGACTCACTCTTCGTCGCTAAGAAGAAAGTGCTCACTGCAGGACAGACACTGAAAGTGATAAACCGCCGGGGAGTGGCTGAGATGATTGTTCTTTGTAGACTCGGGCCGCATTTTTGCCAGGATTTTCTGGGCGTCCTGACCGGGCCGGGTTTCCACCAGGTGCATCATAAGAAAGGTTAAGGCATCGCCTTTGGGAGAAAGCTGTTCGAGATCGGCGCGGCCGACTTCTTTTCGATAAACACAGAAATCTCCACAGTGGGCTGGCCACAAGAGAGGGGCGTGCGTAGCCATCGGAGGGGTTTTTTCGCTGAGTTCAGCAAACTTGCGCTCCACTTCTCGCGCAGTCTGATCGTCGTTATGCGAAGGGTTCGCCTCGGTAATCTGCTCTCGCAGACTTTCCATATCGCCATCGTTGGTGTTCGCGCCGGATTCGACAATGGCTCCGTCCACCAGGCAGGGCTCGCAGATAAATTCGAGATCTTCCTCACCATAGAACGGCCCTTCGAAGCCAGGTCTTTCCTCCCCGCACAAAGAGCACTCCTGAGGATGGTCGGACCAGGTAGAGAAATTTTCGGGGTCGGCAAAATATTGGTATGTATTCTTTAGAGGGCTCATTAACCGTTTGGTACAGCGAATAAGGGTGGAGAATTTCTTTGTTATGCCTTCAGGTGTGCAGTTGTGCCGCAAGGGGCTGCGATGCCCCATGAATTGAAAATAAGGATCGCTGATGAGTAGCTTGAGCTCTGCAGAAAAAGACGTGCTTGCCAAGATTCGCCACGTTTGCCTGGATATGGATGGGACAATTTACACCGGGAGCGATTTGTTTCCCTTTACGGTGCCGTTCCTGCAGAAAATGGACGAGCTGGGCATCGGCTACACGTTTTTAACGAACAACTCATCCAAGAGCGTCGATGCGTATCTCCAGCATCTGGAACGCATGGGGGTCCCGGCGGA
Source organism: uncultured Candidatus Sumerlaeota bacterium (assembly GCA_964444305.1). Taxonomy (GTDB): domain Bacteria; phylum Sumerlaeota; class Sumerlaeia; order Sumerlaeales; family Sumerlaeaceae; genus JAKFFN01. The sequence goes on along the minus strand of CAYUGQ010000001.1, from coordinate 79,207 downwards.
GCGAGAACAGGTGTATACTTCATCGCTGGCCACAATGGATTTCCTGCGTCATGATTATCCCGACGTTAAAAGCATTTATGTCCTCGGAACTCCCAGCCTGAAGCAGGAATTTTCTGGTAACGGCTTTCATGTGGTGGCGGACGGACAGAGTGAGCCAGATGCCGTGATTGTGGGTTTTGATACGACCCTGGTTTATGAGCACCTTTGCGAAGCGGCGTGGTGGATTTCTCAAGGCAAGCCGTACATTGCGACCCACCCGGATTTCGTTTGCCCGACAAACCTGCCGACAGTTTTGGTTGATTGTGGAGCGGTTTGCGCTTGCCTGCAGGCGGCTACGGGGCGCGCGCCAGATGCGGTGCCGGGCAAGCCTGATCCAAGAATGCTATACGGAATTATGCGTCGCCACGGACTGGGTGAGCGTGAAGTGGCCATGGTGGGCGACCGGGTTTATACGGATGTTGCCATGGCCGTAAATGCCGGATCTGTTGGAGTTCTGGTGTTGACCGGCGAAGCCACGCGAGATGACGCTGCTGCAGCCAAAAAAAAGCCGGAATTCGTTTTGGAATCCATCGAAGTGCTGGGGCAGATGCTCGAAGCGGCGCGGGCAAACTGACCGCACTGTTAGATTAACTGACAGATTTCGTTTGGGAGCATGACAAAAAAAACCGCGGAACCGGGGGCTTGCGGTTTGAATGCAAACCCCCGTTGTCCGCGACGATTGTTTACCAAACTCCCCGACTGTGCAGTCTGTGGGAGAAAGCTGCGGCGTTACTTAGTAGTAATAACCGTAGCTTGGGTAATAGTTGCTGCTGTAGCTATAGTTATAGTTGTACCCTGTGGTATACGGAGAACCATAGTAGCCGCCGTAATAAGGCTGCTGATAGTATCCGCCATAGTAAGGCTGGCTGTAGTAGCTGTTCTGCTGGGCCATGTTGCCCAAGGCTGCTACACCAAGGCCAATAGCACCATACTTCACGATCGTTTTCGTACGAGCTTCAGCCGGCGTGGGCGTGGCCGCCATCAAAAGGGCTACGGCCGGAACGGCGATAAGTAGTTTTTTCATTAGATTGGCTCCTTGTTTTGTTGTGCAGGGCTGGCGATGCCTTTACCCTGGTACTAAGAAGTTGAGCAATTCGTGGGCCACGGATTCCAAAAAAGTCCGTCATGTGTTCAATGTGCTTAATTTATACTGCAAGTTTTTCCCGGAGGTCAACCTTTATAACCGGGAATTCTGTATGACTGCGCAACAATCCACAGCGCTCGGTAATTTCAGCCGGATCGAGATTAGCCAGACGGTCCAGCGAAAATTTCTCCACCGTAAAACTCGCCATGGTGGTGCCGACAATGACGGCCTGGCGGAAAACATCTTCAGTCAGTTCTTCCGACCGGGCCAGGTATCCGATAAATCCGCCAGCAAAAGTATCGCCTGCACCGGTTGGATCATGGACAACTTCCAGAGGGAAGGCCGGCGCACAGAAATAACTGCCGTTGCTGAACATGAGACAGCCATGCTCACCCTTTTTAATAATCACGCGACCTACGCCGAGATTCATCAGCTCGCGGGCGGCTTTTTGCAGGCTCACGGTATCGCAAAGCTGACGGGCTTCGGCATCATTCATCAACATTACATCACATCGCTTGACCACTTCCATGAGCGCATCGCGTTTGATGTCGATCCAGAAGTTCATCGTGTCAGCCATGACAAGTTCGGGACCTTCCAGTTGATCGAGAACTTTGAGCTGAAGCTCCGGGTCAAGATTGCCCAGCATGACATAACGAGCTTTGCGGAGACTTTCCGGAATGACCGGGTTAAAATCGGCAAAGACATTAAGCTGAGTATCCACCGTGTGTGCCTGGTTCATATCATACTCATAATAGCCGGTCCAGTGGAAGGTTTTACCTTCCGGGGCAACTTCCAAAGCGTCAGTATTGATCCCGCGGCTTTTAAAGAGTTCAATATGCTCTTGCGGAAAATCTCCGCCAACCACGCCGGCAATAGAAGGGTCAGAAAAATAAGAAACTGCGGTGGAAGCGTAGGAGCAACTGCCGCCCAAGGCATTTTTCACATCACCGAAAGGGGTGCGCACATCATCAAGGGCAACGCTGCCCACTACCAGTACTGACATAAACTTTATCCTTTTGCTTGCGTTTGCAGGGCCCGGGCCCGGACATTATGGAGCTACTGTCGGGAGCCCGCTTTCTGCAAATTGTTTTTATACCGGGCCGCACCATCATGTCAGGGAGGTCGTGCCTATTAACAGGATAGCCTGTCCGGGGGAAGTAATTTGCGGCCTACAATGTAGTGCTTGTAAATGGCCATTGATGTTGTCAATTCAGCTGCAATTGCGGCTCAGCTAACGGCGCGCAAGGCCACAGTGGAAGATGTTGACCAGATTCAGCAGCTTATCAGCACTTTTGCTGCGCGGGACCTGATGTTGCACCGCAGCCTGAACGAGCTCTTTGAAACGGTCAGAGATTTTTCTGTTGTGGCTGAGGGTGAGCGGGTGGTTGCGTGCAGCGCCCTGCATGTGACCTGGGACGACCTTGCCGAACTTAAATGTGTGGCCGTGGACGAGCAGATGCACGGCAGGGGTATCGGACGAATCGTGGTGGAGAAGTGTCTGGCGGAGGCTGCTGAGCTGAAACTGCGCCGGGTGTTTACCCTGACTTATCAGCCGGGCTTTTTCGCTAAGTTCGGGTTCCACATCGTCGATCGTAACACTTTGCCTCACAAGGTTTGGGGCGAATGCATCAAATGTCACAAATTCCCCGACTGTCAGGAAGTGGCTATGATGTTTTATGTGAACCGCACACGTCCTGTCTTGTCATAACTATTAAGTAATCAGGGAGATGCATCAAGTCACAAAAAGCCGGGTTCGAACCCGGCTTATATGGTATGACGCTGGCTCTCTGGGTGACTCAGTTAGAATACGGGAGTTTGCAGTAATGATTAGATTTACGCGGATTGGTGCCTCGTTGTGCCTGGCACTGACAGTTGCCCTGCCAACTTCACTGGCGTGGGCTCAGGATAATGACGACAACTCGGACAAGAAAGATAGCAAAGGGATCATCGTAGAGCTGGTGGAAGGCGCCAGGGAGGCGGTGGAGAGCCATGTCGAGGCCGCCAAAGATGATGCGACGAGCAGTGTTTCAGAGCTCATCAAGTCGTCCGACAGCAAAACCAAGAGCGCCAAAGGCAATAAGGTGGTTTCGCTCAGCGTTTCTGGCAATATCGAGGAGCGCGGATCAGAGCTGGTTTTGTTCGGCAAGCAGCCGGAGAGTCTCAAAAAGTATTTAGATACCATGCGCCAGGCTCGTCTGGATGATGATGTAAGCGCGGTTGTGATGCGGCTCGCGCCGAACTCTATGGGTTTTGCCACGGCGCAGGAAATGCGCGAAGGCATCAGTGAGCTGCGCAAGCGCGGCAAAAAGGTTGTGGCCCTGCTGGAAGATGACAGCCAGGCAAGCTACCTGGTGGCATCGGCGGCCGATGAAATTGTTATGCCTCCGACGGCGGACGTCATGTTGCACGGCGTGAACGCAGATTCCTATTTTCTTAAAGGCCTGCTGGATAAGGTAGGCGTGAAGATGCAGGTAATCCACGTGGGTGATTATAAAAGCTTTGGTGAAACCTTTACCCAGGATGAGTTCACTACCCCCGCCCGCAAGAACATGACGGAAATCGTGGACAGCGTATTTACGCAATTGCGCGATACGGTGGCTGAAGGACGAAAGCTGTCCACAGATAAGGCAGAAGAAATCCTGAACGCTGGGCCGATTAGCGCTGATAAAGCAAAAGAACTGGGTTTGGTGGACCGTGTGGCCTATAGTGATGAGCTGATAGCTGAATTGGAAGACAAAAAGATGACGGTCGTGGAAGCGGACGATTATCGCGGCAGTTCCAGCTCCAGCAGTTCTTCCAGCAGCGACATCAGCCTGTTAAGCCTTTTGAGCATGATGAGCAAATCAGACGACTCCAGCAGCGACGGTGGAAATTATCCGCAGGTGGCGGTCCTTTATGCGACGGGCCCCATTACCCTTGGTTCCAGCAGCGGATCCGGGCTTGGCAGCAGCACGGAAATCGCTTCGGAAGACTTCATCGAGGAGCTGCAGAAGCTGGAAGATAACGACAAAATCAAAGCAGTCATCCTGCGAGTGAACAGCCCCGGCGGAAGCGCGTTTGCGTCTGATCTAATCTGGAAAAAAGTGGAACAGCTGAAAGCTAAAAAGCCTGTCGTGGCCAGCATGAGCGACATGGCGGCTTCCGGCGGATATTACATTTCCATGGGTGCCACAAAAATCGTGGCCCAGCCGGGAACCCTCACAGGCAGCATCGGTGTCGTCGGCGGCAAGCCAAACCTGCAGGGACTTTACGATAAAATCGGCGTGAACAAAATGTCAATTTCCCGAGGCAAATATGCCGGCATGTTCTCCGAAACAAAAGATTTTTCCGAAGAGGAAAAGTCAGCCGTGGAAGAAATGATGAAGCGCACTTATGACGTCTTTGTCACCAAAGCTGCCATGGGCCGTTCGAAGTCATTTGATGACCTGCACGAAGTAGCTCAGGGTCGCGTATGGACCGGTGAGAAGGCCCAAGAGGTCGGCCTGGTGGACGAACTGGGCGGCATGGACAAAGCGATTACCGAAACGAAACTGCTCATTGGATTGAAGCCAGACGACAAAGTCCGCCTGGTCAGCTACCCTCGGGAGAAAAACCTGGTGGATATTATCCAGAAAGCCTTGGGAACAAGTTCAACCACCGTCCGCACAGGTTCCAGCCTGCAAAACGCAGCCTCAGCCATGCTGGGCGGAACAACCGTCCCCCGAGGCCTGGAAGCCATTATGAATCACACAATAGTCATCGGGAACATGCTCCAGCGGGAAAGCGTTCTGACTGTGATGCCAATTATGATTGATCTGAAGTAAACCGCTTCCGAACACAGTAATAAAACCCCGGATGGCATCCCTGCTGTCCGGGGTTTTTCTGTTAAATTTGCTTTCGCACAAAGAGCTATACCACCCCAAAAATCCTACTTCCGCCCGCCTCTTGACCGAAAAGCTTTCACAACATCCGGATTCTCTGTCAGGTACTCCACCAGATCCTCCAGGCGGTTGATGGTTTGGCTGCTGATGTGGTGTTCGATACCTTCGGTGTCCTGCTGCAGCGACTCTTCATCCACCCCCAGCAGTCGCAGGAACTCGCTGACGGTTTTGTGACGGCGGCGGATCCGGAGGGCGACTTTTTCCCCGGCGCTGGTGAGGGTCAGGCCGCGGTGTTTTTCGTAGATGGCATAACCCTGATCATGGAGTCGCCGCATCATTTTGGTGACGCTGCTTTGGCGAATCCCCAGCGCTGTCGCGATCTCAATGGGGCGAGCGTAGCCTTTGGCCTCGATCAGCTCATGAATGCGTTCGAGGTAATCTTCCATGCTCTGTACGCTGGCCGCAGCCTGGGCTGCCCGTACAGGAGCGGCGCTGTGAGTCCAAGATCCCGGTATGGATGCTTCCGTCTGGTCGATGACGGTTTCAGCCTGACGGGCCGCGGTGAGCTCTGGGTGATGGTCTTTGTTGTCCCTTTTCATTGGACTACAGCCTCCTGAGCATGAGTGCGCCCGACCGGCGTCAGGTGGAGACGTCCGTCCCCCGATAAATCAACCAGCAGATCCCGCTGAGCCTGCCGCACCACTTTCATGGCGAATTGATCGCTCCAGCGGAGATGTTCTCCCAGGTGCGCAATGCTGTTTTCCCGATCTGCCGATGGAAGGTCTTCATGATGAAGGAGATGGATGGTCAGCATACTCGTGGCAAAGCTGATTTTTTGCTGACGACGCCGCGTTGCCATAGAGATCAATCCACGGCGCGGCGCTAAGCAAACCACGGTGCCAAAAATCGCCCCGAGCATCACGGCCATGCATCCGGCGATGGAAGCATCCAGCCAATGGGAAACCCAATAGCCGCTGACCGCACCGGCCACTGCGAAAATTGCCGACCAAATCAGCATCCGGCTAAGCCGTTCCGTCACCATATAGGCAGACGCGCCGGGTGCGACCATGAGCGCAACAACCAGGATTGATCCGACCGCATCAAACGCCTGCACCACGGTGACAGAGACAACCGCCATGAGTCCATAATGAATCACCGCAGGCGCAAATCCCAGGCTTGCCGCCAGGGCCGCATCAAAGGTGGCCAGCTTCAATTCCTTATAGAAAATCAGCAAGAGAGCTACATTAATTATCAGAATTCCGCCCATGATCCAGGCCGAGCGCGGGCCCATATCCCGTCCGTTCCAATCCCATCGGTCAAAGGGGGCAAACGCAAGCTCGCCCAGCAAAACGCTGTCGTTATCCAAATGGACGTTGCCGGCTTCGCGGCTGATCATGATGATGGCCACGCTGAACAATACAGGGAAAACAATCCCGATGGCGGCGTCGCGCTTCACCCGACCTGACTGGCTGAGGGCTTCTACCAGGACCACCGTGAGCAGTCCGGTGGCCGCTGCACCCAGGATCAGCAAAGGCGATTGCAGATCTCCGGTAACAAAAAACATGATGACGATGCCCAGCAGAACGACATGGCTGATGGCGTCAGACATAAGCACCATCCCCCGCAAGATTAGAAACACCCCGGGAAGAGCACATGCCACGGCCGTCAATGCGGCGATCAACTGAATCTCGATCTGGCTGATGCTCATGAGTGCTGCCCTGCCTCAGAGTTCCCCATGGCGGCCAGCATCTCCTGCACTTTCTCCCGACCCTCTGCCGTGATTGTCCATTTAGTCCCGTTGAGCCGCTTCACCAGCCCCTGACTCTCCAGCGCCACAAGGGATCGACGGACAGACCCTTCACCGAAGTTCATTGCCCGTAGCGCTTCCACCGTATGGCCATGATGCTCCACAGAGGGGTGCTGCTCTTCGAGTTCAAATAAATCAGTAAGCACGCCGTCCAGACGGAGCCGCCGGCGATTTCTACGCTGACGGCGCATCTCGGAAATAATTCCCCGCTCCGGCGCAAACAAAAGAGATACCACCACCAGGATACCCATGGTAAGAACAACAGACGGACCTGTCGGAAGTTTAGGCACCGCGCTGCTAATCGCGGCGCCAACGATTCCCGATATCGCTCCAAAGGCCCCCGCGAGCAATACCATTCGGCCCAGACTGTTGCACCATTGGCGAGCCGCAGCGGCCGGCGCCACGATCATGGCGCTCATCAAGACCACCCCCACTGTCTGCAGTCCCATGACGATGGCCACAGTAATCAGTCCGGTGAGCAATACATCAAGGTTCCGCATGGGCAGACCAATACTGGCCCCGTATTGCGGATCAAAAGCGAGGAGTTTGAACTCCTTCCAGAAAACCGCCAGAAGGCTCAGAGCGATAAGTCCCAATAAAGCCAGCAGGATCACATCGCGTCGAAGAAGTGCCGCTGCCTGGCCAAACAAAAACCGGTCAAGCCCCGCCTGGGCCGCATCGGGCGTCTTCTGGATATGAGTCAGTAGTACCAGACCCAGACCAAAAAACACCGACAGAACGAGCCCCAGCGCCGTATCGTATCGAAGCCGCGTGGATTGATTAATGCCCATGACGATTAGCATTCCCACAAGACCCGCCACAGCCGCGCCCGCCATCAGTACGATTGGACTTCGCGCCCCCGTAAGCATAAACGCAATGACGATCCCAGGCAAGGCCGCATGGCTGATCGCATCGCCTATCAGGCTTTGGCGACGCAATACGGCAAATGAACCCAGGGCTCCACTGACCAGGCCGAGGATGGCTGCCCCGGCTGCGATGACCATTGTTGTGTGGTTAAAAACCGAAGCAAACATCTCAGGGTTTCCACTCCGGCCCCTGGTCCGGGGGCGGGGCCTGCTCTGAAATATCACTGCTGTCTTCAGCCTGGCCCGGCAGTTCGCGGCTGCTGAGAAAAGCGACCCGCCCGCCATAAGTCTGACGCAGGTAATCAGGAATAAACACCTGAGAAACCGGCCCGGAAGCTATCCGGCGTACGTTTATCAAAGCCAGCCAGTCGAAGTATTCCGGAATGGTCTGAAGATCATGATGAACCACGACAACGGTACGGCCCTGGGTCCGCAGATCCCGCAGAAGCTCAATTATGGCCCGTTCCGTAGTGGCATCCACCCCTTGGAAAGGTTCATCCATTAGATAAACCTGTGCCTCTTGGGCCAGCGCCCGCGCGAGAAAAACCCGCTGCTGCTGTCCGCCACTTAGCTGACTGATCTGCCGATGATGAAAATCAGCCATGCCCACCCGCTCCAGGCACTGCATGGCCACCCCTCGCTGTTTCTGGCCGGGTCGTTTCAACCAGCCGAGCTTTCCATAGGTTCCCATCATGACAACATCAAGAACCTGCGTGGGGAAATCCCAATCCACCGACCCCCGCTGTGGCACATAAGCCACCATGTGACGCTGCTCGCGATAAGGCGCTCCGTGGATAAAAATCCGCCCGGCAGCCGGTCTCACCAATCCCAGAATTGATTTCAGCAGAGTGGTTTTTCCCGCTCCGTTCGGTCCCGCAATGGCCATCAAAACACCGGAAGGAACCTGCAGATCAACGTCCCACAGAACCGGGCGATCATTATAAGCCACAGTGAGGTCGTTGACATCAATGGCGAGGTTAGCCAGGGAGACGTCGCCGCCACCGGAATTACCAGACGTGGTAAAGAGCGGGCCATGTCCGGGATGCCGTCGAACGAACATGGTAAGGACTATTCCTGGGTTTCCGGCGTCAATGCTTCCGCGATAATTCCGGCATTATATCGCATCATACCGACATAGCTGGCCTGGGCCGTGCCATAAGGGCCGATGGAGTCCGAATAAAGAGGGCGACCTATGGAGACCTGGAAACCTTTGGCGGCCACGGCCTCCTGGAGAGCTTCGAGCGACCGTCTGGGAACTGACGACTCAACGAAAATAGCAGGAATCTGCCGTTCCACAATGAAGTTCGCCAACTCCTGCACGTCCTGTGCGCCCGCTTCGCTGGCCGTGCTTACGCCCTGCAGACCTCGCACTTCCAAGTTAAACTGCCGTCCGAAATAGCCAAAGGCATCGTGAGCTGTAATAACCACGCGCTGCTCATGCGGGATAGTGCCGAGAGCGATATTTACGTTCGCATACAGCATCCGCAGCTTTCCCTCGAAGTACTCAAGATTGGTGCGAATGGTTTCTTCATGCTCAGGAGTTTCGGCAATTAAGGTTTCAGCAATGGTGTGGGCAACACTAGTCCAGAGTTCAGTATCCATCCAAATATGAGGATCATACTGCCCGTCATGATCATCTGCCGGTAGCAGGCGATATTCCGGAATGTTTTCGCTGACGGCAACCACTTTTCGCCCCGACTGGCTCATCTTTTCAAACACACTCGTCATGCGAGCTTCCAACTGGAGGCCGTTATAGAAAATGATGTCTGCCCCGCCCAGCTTGGAGACGTCACCCTCACTGGCCTTATATGTGTGCGGATCAATGCCAGGTCCCATTAGGCTTTCCACGCGGACAATGTCACCACCGATCTCCTGCACCGTATCCGCGATGATGCTGGTGGTCGCTACTACATGAAGTCTAGTGGGGCCTTCCCCCGGCGGAGGAGGCGTTTTGCACCCCGCAAGAAAGAGGAAGCAGGAGAGAAGCGACAGCTTTATAATCAGCGATAAGGAACAAACGCGAAACACGTCTGGAAGACCTTTCTAAGCCAAGTTAGTATATGTAATTTAGCCGCGGCTAAATATTTAACCCGCAGGCAAATTTTGTTTTCGTGCTGTGGCATACCGCGCAAGGTAAGGAACTCCGGCCACCGCTGGCAAAATATAGCGCAAGTTAACATAGAAGGATGCGGCAAGAACTCCACTGGCGGGCATGGCTGGCAACAACGCCACGAGCGCGGCGTCCCGTGTGCCAAATCCAGCGATAGAGAGCGGAAGAAGCCCAATGAAAATCGCCAGTGGAATCATACAGAAAAAGTCTCCCGGCGGCGGCGGGGCACCTACGGAAGCGAAGAACAGATAGATCTGAGCCAGGTGCAGCACCCAAATAATCAAAGAGAGCATCAATATCTCGCTGCGACGACTCCCCCGCGCCCGCAACGTCGCCATAGCCACTTGGGTTGAACGTAAAATTCGGGCGATTTTTCCGGCAATTGATCCAGAGTTATCCTGCGAAAATCTCCCGAAGCCGGGCAGCTTTTCCAAAGGAACAAAATAAAGAACGGCAACAAGGACAACGGCAGTCAGGCCGAGACCCCCTGCCGCTATAAGCAACGTGGCCATCGCCGGCTGGCTGAGGGATGCCGCGACAGTTAAGTCCGCCGTCTCCGCCGTGACCGGCGGACTTCCTGTTAAACGCCACGCCAGCATTGCCACTCCGACCAGCATAAAAACTGCCAGCGCAGCCACATCCAGCATTTTCTCAAAGGCCACCACGCCCAGCCCGAGCGATGTGCTTAAGTGTCCTCGCCGTGCTAGAAACCAGCCTTTGGTAAGATCACCCAGCTTTCCCGGCAGCAGAAGATTCATACTGGATCCAGCCAGCACCAGGCGGGTCGATTCAGAAAGCGGAAGGAGCGTAAACGGGGATACCAGCCGTTTCCAGCGCCAGGCGATCACCAGGATCTGCGGAACAAAAAGAGCGATTGCCAACACGAACAGCTCCCAGCGCGTCTGGCGAAAATTCGCCATTAGAGCGGCAGTGTCCACATGCCACATAAGCATGGCAAGCAACCCAATAGAAACCATAAGCGCGATCAGACGCTTCATAAACGGCGCCACAGGCGACGGAAACATTGTGGGTTAATCAGGGGATTGCGGGAGCTCTTCACCGGGGTTTACAAACCTGTTCATCTCGAAATGATACTGACGATCATACAACTGACGATAGCGCCCATCAAGAGCCAAAAGCTCCGTATGTGTGCCGCGCTCTACAATTTGACCATCCTCCAGCACCAGGATCTGATCGGCACTGACAATAGTGGAAAGGCGGTGCGCGATCACAAAAGTCGTCCGCCCCTTTCGCAAAGCATTCAGACTTTGCTGGATGAGGGCCTCCGTCTCACTGTCCAGACTGGAAGTGGCCTCATCGAGAATGAGAATTCGCGGGTCGGCCAGAATAGCCCGCGCAATGGCCAACCGCTGACGTTGCCCGCCGGAAAGTCGAACCCCTCGCTCGCCAATAACCGTGTCATAACTATTTTCCAGCGGCTCGATAAACTCATCGCAATTGGCAATGCGGCTGACCTCACGCACTTCATCCATCGTGGCCCCAGGGCGGGCAAAGCGAATGTTATCGGCAATGGTGCCATCGAACAAAAAGTTATCCTGCAGAACGATCCCCAATTGACTGCGATAATCCCGCAGCTTAAGGTCCGCCAGGTCTTTCCCATCCACAACTATTGAACCACCCGTCGGACGGTTAAACGCCATAACCAGGCTCACCAGCGTGCTCTTCCCCGATCCGCTGGATCCAACAAGCGCGGTCGTCGTGCCTGCCGGGGCAGTGAAATTAATTCCCTTCAAAACCGGAACCCCTGGCTCGTACTCAAACCAGACATCCTGAAACTCGACTCTACCCTCTATGTCACTCAACGGTTGACGAGATTCATCTTCCTCATCTTCCGTGGCTAGCTTGCGAATCTCACGAATCCGATCCAGGCCAGCAAAGGCCTCGCTGATCTGCGTGCCAATGCTGGAAAGTTGAATGACCGGAGAGGCCAGCATCCCGGTGAAGAAAATATACATGACAAAATCGCCCAGGGTCATATCGCCTTGAAGGATCGAGCCGCCGCCGTATGTAATCATGACCATGGCAATGCTGCCGGTTACGATGGTAGACAGGGCACTGACGGCCGATACCCCTGTTACAGCCCGGGCCACCGTGCGGAACAGATTATGAGCCCCGCGGGCAAAGGCAAGCTGCTCCCGCCGCTCGGCGGTGTAGCTTTTTACCACCCGGATGCCGTTTAAAGTTTCGTTCAGACGCCCCGTTACTTCCGCATTGATCCGGCCTCGCTCTCGAAACACAGGGCGCAATCGGGTGAACGCAAACGCCAGCACTCCGCCAAACAATCCAAGAATCACCAGCGTGACCAGGGTCAGCTTCCAGTTGAGCCAAAACAGCACGGCCAGGGCAAAACCGGCGGTGACAATACTGCCCGTGAGCTGTGCCAGGCCGGTCCCTACAAGATTGCGAATTCCTTCGGCGTCTGTCATCACTCGCGAGACAAGCACGCCGCTCTGGGTGAGATCGAAAAAGCGTACCGGAAGGCGGGTAATATGGGCCTGCACCGTTTTTCGCATTTCCGTTATGGCACGCTGGGCAGCCACTCCAAGCACCTGCGAAAGAGCAAAAGATGACACGGCCTGCACAAGGCTTGCCGCACCAACGGCCATAGCCAGCCACAGCAGAAGCTCCGCGCGATTGTTAGCGATAACCTCATCAATCAAGAATTTGGACGTGGCAGGCAAAACCAGTCCAGCGCTTCGGCTGATGAGCATCAACACCAGACCGAGACCAAGCCGGGCCCGATGGGCCCAGATAAGCTCCCGGGCCTCACGCCATACGCTCTGCAGAGGCGGCATTTTTTTGCGGGAGCTTTTATCGCCCTCGCGCGGTCCCTGGGCACCCGCCCCCCGCTGGCCACCGCCAAAAGTTGGTCGAAGCTGGATATCCCGGTTGACTCTCACAGGGTATGATTACCGCTCACGCCGGCGATAATCGCAATTAAAACGGCGGCGGTCCTGCCATCATTGGTCCCGGCATCATCGGGGCCATGGGCATAGGCATCGGTGGTGGCATCATTGGATGAGGCGCCAGCATGGGATCATGCATCATTGGAGGCGCCATGAATGGATCCACCGGATGCATAGCAACTTCGGGGGGGACCGGCGCGGCTGGAACTGGTTCCAGAGCCTGACCCGTCTTGATGGAAACCCGCGACGCACTCACAACCAGGTTTGGTCCGTCGCCGCCGATGCTTTTTCCAGAAAAAGACACCACCGACCCAGGCGCAGGCACTTCACTGGAATCCAGAACCACCTGAACCATGCGATGGTCATTCGTGCGAACCAGGATGCGCGGCTTATCGCTTGTTGAGCGCATCATGCCCACGACCTGACCCGTAAACTCACTGCTGGAAGAACTGCTGGCGCTGGAACTCGCACTGCCAGAGCTGGATTGCCGCGCGGCCTGCTGTTCAGCCCGGCGAGCGGCATCCCCTTGTGGCATAGCCGTTTTCACTGTAATAGGCGTTGACGGATCCCGTGTAGCCACGGTCTCCACGACCACACTCGAACCATTTTCCTTGCTGGAATCCGCCTCTGATTTTCGACTGCTGGAAGACGCTTTGTTGCTGCTGCCGGTCGCCGACGCTGTAGAAGTCTTCGCACTGCTGCCGGACGCCGAAGCTGTAGAGGTCTTCGCAGGCTGTGACTCGGCTTTGGCCGCCGGTGTCGACGCTGGCTTGCTGTCCAGATTGGTCACTTCTTCAACTTTAACTTCGCGAGATTTCTCAGAGCTTTTCTTTTCAGCTTCTGCCAGTTCTTTCGCCATGCGCTCTTCTTCCGCTTTCTTAGCCGCAGCCGCTTCCGCACGCTTGCGGGCCGCTTCTTTCTCCGCAGCAGCCTTGGTCGCCGCTGCATCACGGCTCGACTGGGCTTTCTGCTCGGCTTCCAGCGTCTGACGCGCCTCTCGCTCGGCTTTGGATTTTTCCAAATCCCGGCGGGCTTGTTCCATGGCTTCCTGCATCAGGCGATCGCGTTCAGCATCAGAAATATGATTGTTCACCGTCGTGGTGGTAGGAGCATTGGCTTCCTGGGCAAAGGCCAGGCCGTTCAGCGTTGCCAGAGTGGCAAATAAACCGACATATGCAAATCTTTTGAACACTGACTTTATCCCCTGTAGTTCTCAGGTATACTTGATTATCCCGTTATAAGACAACGGCATCCGGCGAATGATGCACGCCGGACCATCCCTGTGTATGGCATAATGCGTTCCAAGTGGTAAATGACCTGCCCGAAACTATTCCCGCGGGGTTAACTGAGCGATTTCCGTCGAAGGCTCCTTCGCCTGGGCCACCGGCACTTGTCTGCGTCTGGGCCATGACAGCAGGATCACTGCCCCGACAATCATGCTGGCTGCAACGATCGTCCGCCGACTCACCGGCTCGTCTGCCAGCGCCCAACCGATAAAAACCGCAACAACAGGATTAACGTAAGCATAAGTGGAAGCCAGCGCAGGCGTAGCATGGCGCAACACATAAAGATAAGCGCTGTAGCCCACAAGCGAGCCAAATACCACAAGGTAAAGCAATGCGGCAACGCTGGACCAATGGATCGTCTCCAGCGAAAACTGCGGCAATTCCCCATGCAGAATCCCCGCGAAGAACATCAGCACAGAGCCAGTCAACATCTGCATGGCACTCAGCATCATGGGGCTCGTGGCATGATCCAGCGTCTTAGCGTAAATAGATCCAACGCTCCACGTGATCGTCGCGATTAACAGCATGATGGCAGCCGGCAAAGGCACCAGTCCTACGGCACCGCCCAGGTCATCCACCCCGATCAAAATGGCTAGCCCGGTAAACCCGATCAACAAGCCCCCCAATGCCATCGGCCCCGGCCGCGCATCTTTCAGCCACAGCCACCCCAGCAGCATAAACCAGAACGGACCCGACCCCACCATGAGCGCCGCGATTCCGCTGGGCACAAATTGCTGGGCATAAACCACTCCGCCATTGCCAAAAAGAAGCAGCAACGCCCCCATGATCCAGGCCGACTTCCAGTTCCCTGGAAGCACAGGCTCCTTCTTAATAAGCCGCATGTATCCGTAAAGGAGCGATCCTGCGATCAAAAATCGCAGCGATGCCATGAAAAACGGCGGGATCGTTTCAATAGCCACCGCAATGGCCAGGTAAGTTGAGCCCCAGAAAATATAAACCAGCAAAAGAGCAGTTAACAGGCGCGGGGGAATGGGCTTCATCCTGTTAAAACCGTTGCCTGAGTGTGCAAGCCGCGTCCTTCCAATTGCTATGCTGAACCTGTGAAGAATACACCACAACAAACCTAATTCATTCCCACACCTTTGGGAGGCAATTCATCCATGAACTCGAAAACCTATCTGATTCTGGCTGCCGCTGTCGTGGTCGTGATCGGCCTTTTTGCCGTTCGCAATCTGCAAAACACCACCACGATCGACGGTGACCGGCGCACAGAAGAAGCAATCATAGGTTCCGATGACGCAGGGGAAAACAGACGCGGCGGCAGCGCTCGCATCAGCAGCATTGAATCATCCAGCGACAGTTCATCTCAGCAGCGCGCCCAGCGCATTACCCGTCGCAGCCCCGGCGCAGCGTCACTGGAGGTCACCCCGGCCACTCGCGGGGCGGGTCAGTCTCCCATCGGCCCCGGATCAGAAGCTGAAGTGGACCAAAACCTCTCTGAAGAAGAACGGCGCCAGATTGCCGACCTCACCAATATGTATCGCAATGAAACCGACCCCGAAAAACGCGCCGAAATCGCTGAAGAACTTGGCGCTATCGACAGCCGCGAATCGGTCCGCAATGTCCTGGACTTGCTCTCCTCCGAAGACGACCCCGAAGCCCAGATGGCGCTTATTGAAGCCATGGAAGGTTTGGACGCGACCGAGGAAATGGCTGACGAAATTTTCCGCACCGTCTCTGACATCTATACAAAGACCGAAGATGAAGACGTGAAAATAGCGGCCCAGAGCCTGATGGGCGATCTTGCCACGGAACCAGCCGCCGCCGGTCTTCGCCAGGTGATGAATGGCCCGGGCGAGCTCGACCGCGTAAGGATTCACGCCGCGGAAACCCTCCTCCGCATGGGTCAGGGAGCACCTGATGTCGTGCCGCCTAGTGAAGTCAATGCCATCTCAGAAACCTTGCGCAGCCTTTATCAAAACTCAGACGACGCACGCACCCGCCAGCACCTGATCATGGCAATGGCCCTCGACCGTCAAAACATTGAGTTTTTCGTTCAATCCCTGCCCAATGAGACCGACCCGCAAAACATGCAGACCCTGGAGCGCCTTATCAGTATTTACACTGCCGCGCCCCCACAGCCCCCTCCCCCGGGCACAGTTGTAACCCCCGTGCCGACGCTGGCCCCCACCCCGCCAGCGCCGGAATAAACCGGGAATCTAGCGGCTGGCTTCGTCCAGCCGGGCCAGTTGCGCCTCTGGCAGCTTGATATTAACCGCCTCCAGAATCTCGTCAAGTTGCTCCAGGCTCGTAGCGCTGGCAATAGGTGCTGTCACGCCGGGCCTTGTAAGCAACCAGGCCAGAGACACCTGCGAAGGACGAACAGAAAGCTCATCGGAAACCGCCAGCAATTCCTGCAACAGCTTCTTGCCACGGTCGCTGAAATACTTCTTAAGAAAATCTGCCCGGGCACTGCCTTCCAGATCCTCAACCGACCGATACTTACCCGTTAAAAACCCGCTTGCCAGGGCGAAGTAATTCACCACACCAATTTCTTCTTCCTGTGCCAGCGCTGCCAGACCCGACTCAAAATCTTCCCGGTCGTGCAGGTTATAAAGAGGCTGCATCACCTCATAACGGGCAATCCCCTTGTCCTTCGAAATCTTCAGCGCCTCCCGCAAACGCTCCGCAGAATAATTGGAAGCCCCCAGCGCACGCACTTTCCC
>CAYUGQ010000001.1:0-62441 GCA_964444305.1 uncultured Candidatus Sumerlaeota bacterium | reverse complement strand
AAAGAACGGCTTTCATCAGCAGTCCAGCCAAAGACATTCCCCCCGAACACCAGCGGCTTTATCTGAAGCCCGGAACGACCCAGCGTCCTTTTAGTCATGACGATATCTCCTTGAAAGAATTGATATTAGAAGCAGTCGCAGTTTGAGTTATCAACAAGGGCCTTAGAAAAATCGGATTTTGCAAAGGGCACACGACCACAACGTCGTTTAAACAAGAAGTTGGCCAATCCAGTCAGGCAATCACATTATCACCGCTGCGAGGTATCCTACTCCCACTCAATAGTAGCGGGGGGTTTGCTGCTGATGTCATATGTCACACGGTTTACGCCTGCAACTTCATTGATAATTCGCGTAGAGATGCGGCCGAGGATATCCCAGGGCAGGCGGGCGAAATCAGCCGTCATGGCATCAACGCTTTCAACGGCGCGGATAGCGATGACATTAGCATAAGTGCGGGTGTCGCCCATCACACCGACAGCTTTCACGGGGAGCAGAACGGCGAAGCTCTGCCACAGGGTTCGGTACACCCCCGCAGCTTTCATTTCGTCCAAGACGATTTTGTCGGCCCGCTTCAGGATATCCAGACGCTCCGCGGTGATCTCACCCAGCACCCGCACAGCCAGACCAGGTCCGGGGAAAGGCTGACGCCACAGCATATCGTCCGGGATTCCAAGCTGGGCCCCCAGCACCCGGACCTCATCCTTAAACAGTTCCCGCAGGGGCTCAATGACCAGACCCTGTTCCATCAATGCCAGCACCTCGCTCACGCGGTTATGGTGCGTCTTAATGACAGCGCTTGGCCCTTTCAGGCTAACGCTTTCAATCACGTCCGGATACAGCGTCCCCTGGGCCAGAAAATCCCCCGGTTTCAACGTGCGATAAAACACATCGATAAACAGCTTCCCGATGATTTTCCGCTTCTGCTCCGGATCAGTCACGTCCTTCAGGGCATCCAGAAACAGGTCGCGCGCGTCAACTGCCTCGATGTGAATGTCCAGGTGCTCCCGGAAATTTCGCTCCACAGCCTCAGCCTCGCCAGCACGCAACAAACCATTATCCACAAACACCGGCACAAACCGATCCCCGACGGCGCGATAAAGTAGCGCAGCCAGAACCGTGCTGTCAACCCCACCGGAAACCGCACAAATCACACGGCTGCCAGGCTTGGCATCAAGCTGAGCCCGCACCTCCGCCACGGTTTTATCAATAAAATCTTCCATTTTCCAGTCAGGGCGCGCCTGGCAAATCTCGAAAACAAAGTTGTGCAAAATCTGGGTGCCGTTGGGCGTATGATGCACCTCAGGATGAAACTGCAAACCATATAGCGGCCGCGACGCATGACGCACGATCACCTGCTCACAACCCTCCGTACGAGCCAGCGTCTGCCATTCCTCCGGCAGTTTCACGGCGGCGTCCATGTGGCTCATCCATACAACATCCGGGTTTGGCACATCGATCAAAATGGGGTCTTCGCCCTTCAGATCAATGGTCGCGCGGCCATATTCGCTGTGCTGTTGAGCACGAACGTCTCCTCCCAGCAGATGCACCAGAAGCTGCATCCCATAGCAAATGCCAAGCACCGGCATACCCAGCTCCAATATAGCCGGATCCACCTTGGGCGCCCCTTCCGCCGAGACCGAGGCCGGGCCGCCGGAAAAGATGATGCCATCGGGATTCAGCGCCTTTAACTCCTCAAGCGGGGTATTAAAAGGGACTATCTGGCAGTAAACTTTAAAGGAACGGATTTTCCGTGCGATGAGCTGAGTGTACTGGGAGCCGAAATCAAGTATCAGAATCATGGGATCGGTGTCATGGCCTTGTTTATTGGAGGTTGGCGCACACGGGTGCTGATGACGGTGCGCCCTGATGCCGACACGACATCAATGACTGTATAAAGAAAAACCACAAAGAAAATTGTCTTTTGCCCCCGTCATGGCCGAAAAAATTTATTTGATGCCCATACCAGCAAAAAACCACACCCCGAACGTCAAGGCTCCCGCCTCACAAATCAGTTTTGCGTCAAATGAGAAAGCAGAATTCCCGTGGCCACGCCCGCATTTAGCGACTCCGCCTGACCCAGCCGGGGAATCGTTACTACCTTATCGGCCCGCGCGAGCAGGCCCTCGCTGATGCCACGCGCCTCATTGCCGATAATAAGAAAATCACCCGTAGTCGCAGGCTTCACATGATGCACGCTTTCGCCATCCAGCGCCGCCGCCATCACTAGTTTATCGCCTCGGTGCTCATCCAGAAACCCGGCCAGGTCATCCTCGTAATAAACCCGTACCCGGGTGATACTGCCCATGGTCGCCTGGATCACCTTGCTGTTAAACGCATCTGCACAAGACGCACTACAGATAATATTGCGCACACCAAACCAGTCCGCACAACGTATGATCGTACCCATATTGCCTGGATCCTGAATCGTATCCAAAATGAGACTTAATGCCGCAGTCTCATCATCCGGAGGCCAGGACGGCAGGTTTGGCATCGAAAACACCGCCACAACACCGTTAGCTGTCGTCAGGCTGGAAAGCCGCTTTAGAGCCTGATCACCCACCTCAGTCATTGTGCCGCCCCCGTCACGCACGGCCCGCTCCAGCTTCTCGGCCCATGTCTCAGTGGCAAAAACATCCTGCACCTGCAACGCAGACTCCGCCAGTAGTTCCGCGACAACCTTCGGTCCTTCCGCCACAAACAGCCTCCGCTCATGACGCACCTTGCGCGACTGCAGGCTCCGGACAAATTGAATTTGTGATTTGGAAACCATAAAAAATTAAAACGCCCGCCCGTCAGCGATCGACGCGCGCTGTCCCGCCTTTCATCACTTTTTCCACCTCAGCCAGCGAAGCCATCGTCGTATCACCCGGGGTTGTCATGGCCAACGCTCCATGCGCTGCTCCACAGTCCACACAATACTGCGGATCCTTCCCCGACAAAATCCCGTAAATCACCCCGCTGGCATAACTGTCACCGCCGCCCACGCGGTCGTAAATTTCCAGGTTCTCCCGGATTCGGCTCTTATAAAGCTTTCCACCGTGCCACAAAACCGCCGCCCAGTCGTTGATGGATGCCGTCTTGGCATGACGCAAGGTCGTGGCCACCACTTGGAAATTAGGGAAAGTCTCACAGGCCCGATGGATCATCTTTTCAAAATTCGCCACATCCAGCTTGCTGTGATGCTCGTCCAAACCTTCCACCTCAAAACCCAGCGCTGCGGTGAAGTCTTCTTCATTACCAATCATCACGTCCACATAAGGGGCAAGCGATCGATTAACCTCCTGCGCCCGGGCTTGGCCGCCGATGGATTTCCACAGACTGGGACGATAGTTCAAGTCATAAGAAACCAGCGTGCCATGCTTACGGGCAGCCTGCATAGCTTCCCGGGCCACATCTGGCG
This sequence comes from uncultured Candidatus Sumerlaeota bacterium, assembly GCA_964444305.1. Lineage (GTDB taxonomy): Bacteria > Sumerlaeota > Sumerlaeia > Sumerlaeales > Sumerlaeaceae > JAKFFN01. Next base: position 59,041 of record CAYUGQ010000001.1, on the reverse strand, counting down.
TGGTCTCGCTCAACGCCGCAAAGATGCCCCCCGTGTGAAACCACCGCGCACCATGTTTAACGAAAATCTCCTCCCAGTCCACATCCCCAGCCCTCAACTTTGATGCCGCCGTATGTCCCCGGTCACTGCATCCCACCGCCCCACGGGCACCAAATCCCCGCTCCGTAAAATTCAGCCCGTTGCGCACCTCCCGACCCACACCGTCATAATCAACCCAGCGCACAAACGACTGATCAACGCCACCCTGGTAGATCAAATCCTGAATCAGGCAGCCCACGGGATTATCTGCCAGCGCTGTCACGATGGCCGCTTCAAGCCCGAAACAGCGCTTCATGCCCCTCGCAACATTATACTCCCCACCGCCTTCCCAAGCCTGGAAAGACCGCGTCGTATGAATTCGCCCTTCGCCCGGATCCAAACGCAGCATCACCTCACCAAGACTTACGATATCCCAGCGACAATCAGACCTCTGTTTCGTTTGCAGCATATCCTGTGTTATCCCTGAAAAACATTATCAAATCCTGTGGACAGAAACCGGAACCTGGCAGCTATTGTCCATACAAAGGTTTATGATGAGCGCAAGACATTGGAACAGCCTGCGGATTCTTCTTAATGTGGGCAGCCTGTTGCTCCTCACATCAGGCATTTACGCTGATCCCCGCACCACCGCCACCGAAGCTAAAGATTCTCCAACAACCCCAGCGGGCATGGTTTACCTCCCGGGCGGAGTCTTCATGATGGGAACAAACGACGCCTCCCACTGGCCTTCCGAACGCCCGGCTCACCCGGTACAAATCAGTCCCTTCTGGATTGATACCCATGAAGTGACTAACGAAGAATTTGCCGGGTTTGTGGCGGAATCGGGCTATATGACCACCGCCGAAACAACACCCAGCCTGCAGGAGATCATGGCCCAGGTCCCCCCCGGCACCCCGCCTCCGCCGAAAGAAGTGCTGGTGCCAGGCGCGCTGGTGTTTAATCCGCCAGTGCCCGGAACCGATCCTGATACCGTCGACCAATGGTGGACCTGGACACCCGGTGCGAGCTGGAAACACCCGGAAGGACCCGATAGCAATATCGCCGGACGCGAAAAACATCCCGTCGTCATGGTTTCATGGGATGATGCCCAAGCCTATGCCAGGTGGGCGGGAAAACGTCTGCCCACCGAAGCCGAATGGGAATATGCTGCTCGCGGCGGTCTTGATCAGAACCAGTTTGTTTGGGGCAACGAACTCCAGCCGGAAGGGCGACCCATGGCCAATATCTGGCAGGGCGTATTTCCCGTCAAAAACTTAATGGAAGATGGCTATTATCGAACCGCTCCCGTATGGTCTTTTCCCGCCAACGGCTATGGCCAGTATGATATGGGCGGCAATGTGTGGGAGTGGTGCGCCGACTGGTTCCATCCGGAAATTTATAAAGCCCGCAGCCTCACTGCGCCGACCATCGATCCCAAATCTCCAGCTAATCCCGCCAGCCCACACCTGCAAGAACGAGTAATTCGAGGCGGATCATTCCTTTGTCATGAAAGCTATTGCAGCAGCTACCGCCCCAGCGCCCGCCTCGGCAACACGCCTGATACCGGCATGAGCCATCTGGGGTTTCGCTTGGTAAAAGATCCGGACGACAGCAACCTGCCCTAGGGCAGAACCACCGCGCTGACACTACTTCTCTGTAGGAACAAAGGCCATGGCAAAATCAGCAAACCGGAAGAAGGGGTTAAGAACCGGTTCCTCCGCACCTAAAGAAGCAGTTTGAGTGTTTCTCTGCGTCGCGGCGGCAATAGCCTCCGGAGAATACTTCTGAGCAACATGCGGCGCAATAACCAGCTCTGAGGAGCGACCCGTGCGCACCATGTTCAGGTGATTAACGGCAACGTCCCTCATCGGCGCAAGATCACCCATACGACTCGCAACCCCACGATCCAAAAACGAAATCCGGCGCTCCAGTTGTTGCTGCACACTCTGCAAAGAATGCTCCTGCATTTTCATATCATGGATGTGAAAACGAAGGTGGATGTGACTGACCATCAGGATTGTCAAAAGCACCGTACAGTAAATACCCACAACCACCCGGGGGGTCGTCAACGAAATCTGACGCGCAAAGACGTTTCTGGAAAAACTGGCAGGAACCAAGCCGCTGATCTCATGCCCCTCAGAAAATCGCATTCCCCCGCCGATTCCATGCTGCAAACGGGAAGGGCGAGGCTTGTGAAGATCGCGTTGGGTGAGCGAGTCCACGTTGTTCGCCAATGGCGACAACCCAAAATCGCTAGGCTGCGGCCTGCGATTCATTACTCCGCGCCAACCGGAAGGCCCGGTTTTTTTCATCCCAATCCCTTTTTTCCCCAAACTTTACGAATCAAACCACAGCGCTTCCAAGGGACTACTGTCAAGGATGACTTGATTTAAGGAAGCTTTTTTTGGCACCATATCTGGAGCCTGCAGTTTGATACGCGCCCATATATGGAACTAGACACCTGATAAGCCCAAAAGTTGCAATTTTGACAAGGTTTGTTTTAACAGCAAACCAAACCGCCTTGCGCGTCCAACAGGCTAACTAGTTAAAAGCCACCAAATCGTCCGCAGCTTCAGGGGCCGTCGCAGACGTAACGGTGACAGGCGGCTCCAGGTTCGTGCCGGGCACCTTCACAGGCTCCGCCTTCAAGAAGCCGTTAATGGCACCGATACCGATAACAAAAAGCAACACACCAAGCGCTCCCATGCCCCACTCCGCCGCGCGCTGACTGCGAGTCGAAACCGTAAGACCCCACGTCATGCAGAACGTAACCAGACCGTTCGCGAGGTGGAAACACGTGCAGGCGATACCCACCACATACCACCAGTACGTAAACGGCTGACTGAGCTTCTCGTGCATGATTGCGTAAACAGCGGTCTCGCCATGTACATCAATAAACCGCAGCCCGATCACGTGATAAATGATAAAGACAAACACGATCATCGCTGTCACCCGCTGAAACACATAGGCCCAGTTGCGCCGATAGTTCAGCTTGCCCGCGTTGGGCTTGGCCGTAAAGATGATATACATGCCATACAGCATGTGGAAGAGAAACGGCGCAAACAACAACGCCCACTCCACGGCCAGGAGGTAGGGAACCCCTCGCAAAACTGTGACCGTACTATCAAATGCCTCTTCTCCGCCCTGGCTCGTGCTGTTGGCGAAAAAGTGGAAAAAGATAAAGAACGTCAATGGGATAACGCCCGTCAGTGAGTGTAGACGGCGCAAAACGAATTCGGAATAAGTTGGAGTCTTCATACCAGAAACGATTAAACAGGGGTTTAAAGCGGACTATTCAAGTGTGAAAATAAGGTTGCGCAGCAATTGTGTCGATCGACATGATTTTCAGAGGTCTGCCGATAGCCTTTTTATCACCATTTTCAAGGCCCGGCCACCCCCAAAACAAATCAAAATTAAGGAACTCACATTAATGAGCGTGGTGATTGTCACAGGGTCCAGCGGCCTGATCGGAGCAGAAACCGTAAGGCGGTTCAGCCAGGAAGGCCACACCGTGGCTGGAATCGACAATGACATGCGAGCCTATTTTTTCGGGCCCGAGGCCTCCACCCGCTGGTCGACCGAAAGCCTCAAAAATGAGTTCCCAAATTTTAGAGCCCACGATGCCGACATCCGCGACGAAGCCGCCATCGACAAAATTTTTGCCGAGTACGGCAGCGACGTTGTCCTCGTGGTACACACCGCCGCCCAGCCCAGCCACGACTGGGCCGCCCGCGAACCCATGACAGATTTCTCCGTAAACGCCACCGGCACCATGATACTCCTGGAGGCCGCCCGCAAGCATTGCTCCGACGCACCATTCATTTTTACTTCCACCAACAAAGTCTATGGCGACACACCAAACTACCTGCCTCTTGTCGAACTAGAAGACCGCTGGGAACTCGACGAATCTCACCGCTGGTACGAACGCGGCATCGATGAATCCATGTCTATCGACCAGTCAAAGCACTCCCTCTTCGGCGCCTCAAAAGTAGCCGCAGACATCATGGTGCAAGAATACGGCCGCTATTTCGGCATGAAAACAGGCCTTTTCCGCGGCGGTTGTCTCACCGGCCCCGGTCATTCGGGCGCAGAACTTCACGGCTTCCTGAGCTATCTTATGAAATGCATCATGTCCGGCCGCGAATACCGGATTTTCGGCTACAAGGGAAAGCAGGTCCGCGACAATATCCATTCTCACGACCTCGTAGATGCCTTTTATCACTTCTACAAAGCGCCCCGCTCCGGCGAAGTCTACAACATGGGCGGCAGCCGCCACAGCAATTGCAGCATGAAAGAAGCCATCGCCATGTGCGAAGAAATTTCCGGCAAAAAGGCCAACATCACCTATCTCGACGACAATCGCATCGGCGATCACATCTGGTGGGTCAGCGATGTCTCAAAGTTCCAGCAGCACTACCCCGACTGGAAGTATCAGTACGACATCCACGCTCTCATGCGGGAGATTTATGAGGGGTTGAAGGGGCGAGTTTAAGTGAATTCAGGCGCCGATGATCTGGCTGCTACCCCTGACAATGCACCACCTCAAACTTCACCCACGCCCGTTCCCATCGTATTTTTTGCCACCCAGCTTTATCCCCTGGCCATGGGAGAAAGAACAGGGTTTGGCGGTGCAGAAACCGAGATGTGGACCCTCGCCCGCGCCCTATCATCGGACCAGAATTTCGATCTCCGCGTGCTTACATTAGCCCCGGGAATCCCCGATACTCCTGTCTCCTCGAACCCAACCGTATATCCCGTTCAGCCCCCACCCGCGCTTACCTACCAAGATTCCTGGATCAAGCGCCGCATCGCAGTCGGACAATATTACTTTAATTTTTTCCGCACACTCCGCCGTCAGCGCGCAAAAATCTACTACGCAAAGCTCGCCTCCGGAGAAGCATCCATCGTCTGGCTGGCCGCCCGGATCACCGGCGCTAAATTTGTCTTCCGCATCGAGCATGACTGGGAAACCAATCTGCAAGACATGACCCGCCATATCTTTCGCGGACGAATTCTGCCGGCGCGATTCTTCATTCACTGCCTGAAAAGGGCCGATCTCGTAATCGTCCAGACAACCCGACAGGCCACGGCTCTAACAGACAATTTCGGAATCAAAACCACCCTGATTCCCAATGGACACCCCCTGCCTGATCCGTCCGAAATTGAATCCCGTTTTGACCAGAGAAAGTCAGTCCTGTGGGTCGGCCGAGCCCATCCCATGAAACGCCCCCACCTCTTCCTCGATCTGGCCTCCCGATTCCCGCAGCACGAGTTTGTCATGATTATGCCCCCGGAACCAAACCACCCCGACTTATTCCGGGAGGTTCAGCAACAGGCAGCTTCTTTGCCGAATCTCGCCCTGATCCCCGGGGTGGCAGCCAGCGAGATTAACCAGCTCTATCGCCTCGCCCGCCTGTTCGTTCTAACATCCGAAGCAGAAGGTTTCTCCAACGTCGTCATAGAAGCCATGAAAAACGGCTGTCCCGTGATCACCTACGATCACAATCCCAACGAGATCCTCACCGAACCCGTCGACGCCGCAGAGCTCCCTCCCGCCCCCGGCTATTGCATCCGCGATGATATAAACCTGGCAGAAACCACTACCCGCCTCCTGATGGAAAACGAACAATTCTGGCAGACCTGCCACGCCACCTTGCGCGAAACCGTTTCCCCCTTTGCACTGGATAACATCCTGGATACCTATAGAAACCAGTTTCTGACTCTGGCCCTGGACGCCCGATGAACATCATTTTTCCAATCAGGTTGAGAATTCGCTGATGCAACTTTGGCACCGCCTGCGCAACGGTGTGCGCAACCGCAGCATGAGCCTAGGCCCGGGCACTCATTCGTTTCTGAAAAGCCTCAGCGTCATCACCATCTTTTTCAGCCTGAGCAAAGTCTTCTCCAGCATCGCCGCAATCATCATGGCACGCTACCTGGGTCTCGCGGGATTCGGCGAAGCCCAGGTGGTCCTGCTGGTCTCCCAGCTCCTCAGCCTCTTTTTGCTGTTCGGATTTCACGTCGGCATAATCCGGTACACCGCCAGAGAATCCAATCCCGACCCCGTGATAGCCACAGCCATCTACCTGTCCGGCCTTACCACCATAATTTTTACTGCCATCTTCTGGATGCTCCGCGACACCATAGGCGAACAGCTCGGCCTCAACGAAACCAAGATATACTGGGCCATAGGCGTAGGACTGCTGTTCTCCGGATACACCATGCTTAGCACCATTTACCAGATTTTCAGCGAGTTCAGACAACGCGGCATAATCGAAATGACCTTCGCCGCACTGCTGCTGCCCGGTCTGGCCATTGGTCATTTTCTTATCGGGCGTGATTATTCTACCGCTCTGATCGCCTATGGATTTGCCTATTTCCTTTGCCTTCCGCCCATGATCTGGCGATTCCGACGCCAGCTCTCCCCCAAAAATCTTTTCAGCCCACACACAAAAGAACTCATATTTTACAGTGCCCTTTCCCTGCTCAGCAACACCGGCTATATTGTCACATTCCTAATTCAGCCGCTGCAAATCCAGTGGATCTATGGCGAAGACGAAGTAGGCATGTTTCGCCTCTACAGCATGAGCAGCATCGCCCTGGCCACCTTTGCCACCACGATTTTTTATACAGTCTTTTTCCCGAAAGTCTCCGCCAGCTCAGACAAACAGGGCATCTGGCGTCGCCTCACCGCTGCCTGGGTTCGCGCGGCTTTCCCCATCATGATCCTGTTTGCCGTAGTCCTGGTGATCACCGTCACTCTCTCCGGCGGCGAGTTTCCCCTCGTCTGGACCTATATCGTCCTGTTCGCCATCGCCTCCACTCTCATCGCCATCACAACAACCTACGGCCAGATCCTTGCGTCGCAAGGCGTCCGCGGCATGCGTTGGGGTCTGGTCATCTCCCTAATCTCAGCCATTACAAACTACAGCTTGAGCGCCCTGCTGATTCCCCCCTATGGCATCACTGGCGCCCTTGTCGCTCTGATCGTTAACTATATTCTGACCCTCACCACAGCGGTAGCCGTTCGCAACAATACCTTCAAAAGCCTGACGCCCCCCACGACACCGACGGCAGCTCCTGACGAAAGTGCGGGGGTTTAAAAAGCCGACACCAGCGTCCGCGCACCGGAAGTGCTATCTGCTTCCTGTTTCCTGAAGTAGACAAATCCATCACCGCTCACCAGCCGCGCCGTGCTTTTCGTCTTCGAGAAATAATCATGCACGGCTTTTGAGCAGCCTTCCCAGTAGTAATAATCATCCAGGATAACAATGCCTCCAGGCACAACCAGTGGCTCAAACTTTTCCAGGCCAATCATCGTCGACTCATACCAGTCACCATCCAGCCGCAAAACCGCTATCTTTTCGATTTTGTCAAAACCCGGAATCGTATCCTGAAACCAGCCCTTTACCAGCTCATACTCCACTCCGGTTTCGCGCATGATCGCGTCAGCATCCGCTTCATCGGCCGTGCAGTTGTTATACGTCAATTCCGCATCGCCGCTGTTTTGCCATTCCACCGCGTATTCGCCATCCAGTTCGCCCGGCTCAGGCAGACCCTCAAAGCTGTCAAAGAGGTAATACTTCCGCCCTGGCCCCAGGATATGTGCCATTCCAGCCGACATCCCACCTTTCCACACGCCGCATTCCACCACATCGCCCTCCACATCCTGGCACGTGTCCACAATCTGCAGGTTGCTGCGGTAGCCGTCTCCTCCCAGCATACTGTGAGATTTGCACCGGTTATAAATCTCCGTATAACGTCCCCAGTTGCCACGAATCTTTTTCGCGCGGACGTTAAATCGATCCGCCAGCAGGTCGATCATAAACCGCTTCAGTGCGCTCATGTTTGCTCTTTCCAGGTCTTTCCAGATCTATTGAAGGGCACATATCGTGCGCCCTTGCGGGATAATTCTCAGGATCTAAACAGTCAGACCCGGGGATATATATTCCCCCGGATCAGATTTTCCGATAGTCTGTCCCCGGGCAGGTATTACAAGGCAAAAAACCATGCATCGCCATGCGTGAAAAACACGTTGCGCCAGGAATACAGCCCCCGCGGACGAAAGCCAGAGATCTTCTGCGGGTTGAATTCCTCCCAGATTTTCACCAGTTTATCCGCCGAGTAATCCAGATCTGGCACCTGCTGAAACATATCCATCTTCCAGCGAAGCTCCTGATCGTGAGTCACGATCGAGCCCACCCAGATCTGTTCACCGTTAATCTGCGCATTGGTGGCCCACAGCCGCACCACATCTCGCCCCCCCTCCAGCCGCTTTTCATAAGTAAATGCCGCAGGCTTGCCATTAACAAATGCCGGAAAAACCGGATTTGCTACCCCTATGGTGAAAAAGTCCTGAGACGCAACTGGATCAAATCCTGCCTCCTCCAGCAGTTCCTTGGCCGGAGCTGGATCTGACTGCAAAATTAGGTTAACCGGCACATACGCCGCACCAAAAAGTGTTGTCGATTTGCGCGGAAGATACGGCAGAATATCGTTCAGCTCTGCCGCTTGAATGCCACCACTGACGTTCACCGGCTGCACGGCGATGTTTGCAGGCCGTGCCTCGGTATAGAGCCAGGCTCCAAGACCATATACGGCAAGGATAGAGGCCGCCTTATAATCTGCGCGGCTCGCCACATCCTTCAGGCGCGGCCAATTCGCCGCAATAGTTCCACAAGTGAGCACCGCCGCAAATCCCAGACAAAAACCCGATACGATATCGCTGGGGTAATGCACTCCCAGGTAAACCCGGCTGAATCCCACCAGGAACGCCATCAGCAAAAGCAGAAACGCGACCGCCGCCCGCACCCGCAGCACGCCGGGGTGATTCCATAGCCAGTAATAAATCGCCCCGAACAGCGCAAACACCACCGTGGAACGGCTGCTTGGGAAACTGAAACCATTCGCCTCGATCAGACGAACAGATAAATCCGGCCGGTTCCTCTGAAAGATATATTCCACCGCCAGCGCAAGCCCCAGGCTCAGCAGAACCGAACCCAGAATCACAAACAAGCTCTTATGCTGGCCGCAAAAATAACAGATCACCGCCGTCGCCAGCAGAACCCCTGCCACCACCGGAACCGCCCCGAGGTTCGTGATAATAATAAAAAGGTGGTCCGCCCCGGGGGTGCGCAACTGAGCCAGCAGGTTCACCATGGACAGATCAAACACATACCAGGTATCTCGCGTGTGAACATCCCAGTAAAGCGCCAGGCACGCACCAAGACAAGCAAGCGCACACGCAAAACCAAACGTCGCCCCCAAGCCCCAGTTTCGGCTCAGGCTCACCCGCCGTTCCAAGAACGGAAAGAACGCGGGGTGCCGGTTTCGCAACGACTGGTACCACTGGCTGTTTCGGATGAGGCGGTTCAGCCGTTCAAGAAACTTATAAAGATAACCGCTCATCTGCAGCAACTGTCGCACAGCCCAGCCACTGAGGAACGCCACCGGAATGGCGACGATGAGGACAAGCGAGAAATCCTTCAGATACTCAACCGCGCGCTCCCAGCTTGCTCCGAAAGCATATCCCACCACAAGGTGCAACATCCCCCACAAAATCGCTCCAATGGAAACGCTGATCGTAAATTTCGGCACCGAATAATGCGCCGCTCCGGCGGCCACCGTAATAAACGGACGGAGAAATCCCAGGAACTGCCCCCACACCAGCAGGTTGGCCCCGCTGACCGCAAACCGGGTCTCAGCCATTTCCAGAAAACGCGGTTTCAGAAACCGGCTTTCCGGATGAAACCATGCCCGGCCCCGGTAGCGCCCGAGAGCATAATTAATATATTCCCCCCCAACCCGGGCCAGGATCACTGAAATGGCCATGCCGTAAAACTCAAACACATCCATGTAACACAAGAAGCCCACGAGCACCAGGAAAATGGAGCCCGGGATGAACTGGCCGACAACAATCAGCGTCTCCAGCAGAGCCAACAAAGTCACGATGGCATAAGCACCAGTGCCGAACTTTTCCAAACTGAAGGCTAGCTGTTCTACGAATCGTTCAATCATTGTTTGAATGAGGCCTTACCAGATGAGTGCCAGTCCAATTTAATTCCAAAGCAGTGAACCCCGCAGGCAGATATTGCCCGACGAAAACCGACCTGACCTTACAACTCCACCACTCCCAATAGCTCCGGCTTGATAGCACTGGTGGCCAGTTTTGATGCCGACAAAACTTCTGTCTTAGCCTGGAACATCCTTTTTCCCTCAGCCACCTGACGCTTCCGCTCCCGCTCATACCAGCCCTCACGCATGATATGAAGCACCGGTGCCCCCAGCCGCTGAGACTTCCGTTTCTCTGCATACTCAATGTTCAGTTTCTGCAGCGCCTGATCCACCGAATGGAGGAAAATTTTAGCTTTCTCCTCATCTGACGGCAACGAAGAAAATTCCGCCCGGAACAGATAGCGGCTTCGATCCGCATCCGCCTCCGCCTTAAAGTGATCCGGCAGTAAACCCGTAACCGTCATGGCTTCATCAAAAGCATCAATTACCTGGTTCACGCTCACCTTTTCCCCTGTCAGGTTGGTCATACCCCGCCCCTTGCGCAGGAAAGCAATCTGAGGCGTCCGATTATACCAGCCCTCAATCCGAACCACGTCATTAATATCATAACGATAAAGACCACTGGGAGTTGTTGGAAAGATGTAGTATTCGGCCCCATCTTCCACTTCATCCACAGTAAGAAAAGGCCACTTGGTCGGATCATCGGGATTGGCTTCCACGGCATCCACCGGCGAAAACTCATAGTAATTCGCCGCAACGCTCAAAACCCCGTGCGCACCCTCATCACTCAACGGCACAGACCCCCTCAGCTCACTGGCCAGAAAACCCCAGTCGCGCACCGGCACCTGCCGATTCCGGTCCGGGTTAAACCAAGGCTCAAACTTCTCAATGTAATGCCCCACCGTCCCCCCTTTCCAGCAACCGATCAAGCTCAGCCGGTTCCAGTAATCCGCCGGTAACAACCGGCCGTCCCGCTGCGCACGGAAATCCGTCAGTTCCTTAGCACGCCGCGGATCCCGCTTCAGCACCTTCTGCACAACCGCGCGAATCTCAGGTTCAATATCCTGACTTTCCGAAAACGTGCCATCGTGAATATCGCGAATGATTTCCTCGCTGAACTCATTCGCTTTCTCCACCATTTTCATTACCGACGAAGGATTTGCGGTGCACAGCAAACGCACGTCATGTTGCAGAGAAATACGCATTAAAGCATAATAGCGCGCCGTGTAATCGGCGATCTCAAACACCTCATACGGAATCGAATACGCCCGCCGGATAATGCCCGGCATTCCGCGATAGATATGACCCGAAGTCGACCCGTAAGGAATACCAGCCGATGTGTAACCCTCAATTGCCGGCGAAACCAGCGTCACGATTTTCTGATCAAAAATATCCGGGTGGTCCTTCTTCGAATGAAACAACCACGTCCGCATCACATCCTGATGTCGCGTTCCCTGGTCAGATGGAGTAACAGGAATCAGCTTCGGCTCCCCCGTCGTGCCGCTTGTCTGAGCAAACATAACCGGGTCTTCCGCCGTAAAAATCCCCTTCTCCCCCGCCGCGACGCGAGCCATGTCGTCGGCAATATCATCATAAGTTACCAGGGGCACTTGCCGGACATAATCCTCATGACTTTTAATAGACGCAAAACCATACCGACGACCATATTCTGTATCAGCATTCTTTTGAAGAATCTCCGCCAGAAGATCCTGTTGAACCTTCACCGGATTTTGCGTTGCAGCTTCAAACCGGGCCGCAGATTTTCGCGTCATTACCCCAATGATAAATCCTGCTAAGGACATGGAAACCTCAATCTTCTAGACTAATAAAATTCCTGTTGCCTGATGCATGTTGCTTCAATGGCTTCCGGCAATGGAAGAATCCCAAGTCCGGCCCCCGTTATTCTTTCGGCCCGCCCCCCGGGCTGAATCGTGATGTCAGGCGTAGTGATCTGCTGCTCCAAAAGATAAGCATCAAAAGACCCTTCCAGCCAGACAAGCTCTGGAAACACCGCCGCAAAATGTCGACCCGCCGCCGAAAGAAACCCGCTCTCTCCCACCTGCGCTCCTAGCTGGCACTTCAGGCCAGCGTCAAAAGCCTTCCGCGCAATCCGGGCCGAGTTTATCAACCCGCCGCATTTCGATATGCGAATGTTAAAAATAATGCAGCCGCGCTTTTTGATAAGCCCTTCAGCATCATCCATGCTGCAAAGAGACTCATCAGCCACCACCGGAGTCAACCCGGCCGCTGTCACTTCTGTCATACCCGCCAAATCATCTCCCGCTACCGGCTGCTCAACCCCATCCAGCCGGTAATCCGCCATACCCTTCAAATGCCGAATCGCTTCCTGGGCAGTCCAGGCCCCGTTCGCGTCTACCCGCACACTCGCCTCATCTCCAAAAAGCTGCCGAACCGTCTGAAGCGCCGTGCAGTTAAATTCCAGATCCTGCGTAACCTTTACCTTCACAGTGGTAAACCCAAATTCCCGCAGCCGCTGCCCCTGGGAATCCACCGCTGGCAGATCATCCGCCGCCAGCACACCGGTATAGCGAAAATCGTCCCTCCGGGAACCGCCAATCACCTCCGAAATTGACCGATCGAAATGCTTGCCCGCAAGATCCAACACAGCCAGCTCAATGGCACAAAACGCCGCCTGCTCATTCTTAGCCAGCCCTGCTGCTGATTCTGATAAAGCCTCCACCACATCCTCAAAAGAATCAAATTCCCGACGAAGATACTGCGGGATAAAATGACCGCCCAGCGCCTCCTCAACCGTCGCAACCGTCTCCCCGGTCACGTACTCTCGCGGACAACACTCGCCCCAGCCTTCCCGGCCATCAGCCCCGCGCACAGTCACCAATACGTTCTCGGCCACAACCCGTTGCGCCAGGTGATGACTGACTTTCACCCGCAGAGGAATCTGCACCACCCGACATTGAAACGACGAAAGCCTCAGCGGCGATGAACTCATGCCAGTAACTTCTCCTCCTGCAACCATTTGATAATGTCCTCAACCAGCCGAACCGGCGCATCAAACTGGATCGAATGAAGCTGGTCTTCATAGCAGATAATATGTCGATCAGCACCCAAAGCCTGATTTAACAGCTCACAGGATTTCTCGTTGTCGATAATAATATCCTCCTGGGCAAAAACCGACATCACCGGCGTCTTCAAAATCCCAATGCACCGCCTGAGCTGTCTGTCAAGGCGCAGGCTCTCAAGATAAAATCGAGCAGAGACATACCTCAAACGCAGCGGATCCTGCTTGATTCGCTCCTGAAAAAACGGGTCATGCGTAAACATGTCCGGCGTAATCGGAATCGGAAATTTTCTTGTCGGCCGCGCGAATGCCGACGCTAAAATATTAAGCCGTATAGATAACGGAAGACTCACCTGAGCGACAAGCCCGGGCGTAATTAATATAAGCGCATCGGGAGAATTCAAACGCGATACAGCATGAGCCAAAGCAAGCTTCCCGCCCCACGAAAGACCGATAATAAATACCGATTCATGACGCTTACGCAGATGCTGGATAAATCCGTCCACGTCATCCAGCAAAATATCTGCAGAATCAATATGCCCCGATACAAAGCCGGCGTCATCCTGGTTCAATCCGCTTCCGCGACGGTCCATGCAATACACAGAGAATCCCCGCCCGCAAAGTTCATCCGCCGCCTCATCAAACCACCCACCGTGACTCTCAATTCCATGCAAATACAAAAAGGCAACCGACGCCCGTTGCCCATGGCAGGGCTGATGGGCAATGAAACGCAACGCGGCTCCATCGGATGCGATCCACGATTGAATCTTCCGCACTGTGTCTTCCCGATCCGAACGATAAAATTCGCCGGGCTGAAGTCCCCTGTCTCCACTCGTACGCATTAGATATTGGGGCAGTCTTCGGGCGAAAGTATTCAGTTTGAATCCCACCGACGCCAGCAGAACAAACTAAAACTGAACGTCGGATTTCGGCGGTCGATTTCCGTTAAACTTCTCCGTAATCCAAGCCTGCTCAGCATCATCCCGGGTCCACACCAGAGGAATCGCGGCCAGCGAATCCAGCAGCTCCCGCGCACTGGCCGGGCGGTCTGCGGGATTCTTTTGCATACATTTCCATACAATCTCATCCAGCTCCGCCGGGCAATCATCATCCATAACATCACGAAGACGACGTGGCTCCGCATGGAGCGCCTGCTCCGCAATATCAAGCGAGCTGGCTCCCCGGTAAGGGTCTTTACCCGACAGGAGATTAAACGCCAAAACGCCAATAGAATACAGGTCCGAGGCAGGCGTGGCGATCGAAGGATCACGCAGGCGCTCCGGCGAAATATACATAGGCGTTCCCCGGACGATATCCTTCCCAGTCAACTCCAGGGCGTCGTCACTGATCACATTTTTCACAAGCCCGAAGTCCAGCACCTTAACCACATCATAGTCCCCGCCCCGCTTGCAGATCATGACGTTTAACGGCTTAATGTCACGGTGGATAATTCCTTCTTCATGAGCTTCCACCAAAGAAGCACAAACCTGTTTAAGAAAATGCACCGCCCGCGCCGGCTTTACCGGCCCATGCCTTTCCACAAGATCCGCCAGCGTGATACCGTCAATGTATTCCATCACATAATAGAACTCCCCTGAGTCGGTCCGCCCGTAATCATAAATTTCCACGGTGTTTGGATGAGTCAGACGGCTGGTGATCTGGACCTCCCGCTCAAAACGAGAAATCAATTCCTGCGTCAGGTCTCCACTTCTTAACAGCTTTACAGCCGTAGGCCTCCGCAGCAAGGCGTGCCGGGCACAATAAACCTTACCCATCCCCCCTTCGCCAACTTTCTCCAACAGCGTATACTGCCCAATCACGCGCTGACTTTTTTGTTTCTGACGCATGATACTGATGACATAAGCAGTAATAAAAACACCCGCCATTAACAGCGCAATCAGGATAAACATGCCCCAGAATGCCAGGCGCAAAGGCCGCAAAATGTTCATCACCTGGTGGGCTTCAATCTCCGTAACAACGCCAAAGTTATGACGCGGAAGCCACGTCCACGCGCCCACCACTTCCACCCCACGATAATCTCGATAGGGTTCAAGCGTGACTCTCGAACGGCCGCGGACCGCCGACGCTACAGCCCGCGTCAAAGGCATTTCATCCAGATCCCGGTCCGGCTGATAGCCTTCTAACAGGTTACCCCCTGGATCGCGGACAGGAACAATGAGGGTAGACTGAGCATCGTTCTTATCCTCTACCAGCCCCAGCCGAACCAGGTCCTTTTCATATCGCAGCTCAGACAGCATGATGCCATTGCCGTCGAAAGCATAAGTGGATCCGGTAGAGCCCAGGCGACCCACCGAAAGAATACGGCTAAAATCCTGTTCCGGATCAAGAAACATGGTCAATGCGGCAATCGGCTCGCCGGCATCATTTAATACGGTTGCAGCGGAAAGAATCACGGGAATGGCTTCCGTGGTGTCCACATCCTCCACCAACAGGCTGCCATCTACAGGTTTATAGATACCCCACCCGGAAGAAAAAGCTGCTGCGTTGCGAGCCTGACCCTGTGGCGTCAAACGACGCCCAACGAGCTTGTCTGTAGCCGCCGCGATGACTTGCCCCTCCCGGTTGGTTACAAGAAATCCAAAAACGTCAGGTTCGGCCAGAGCAGGACTCAAGAACGTGCGCAAGTGTTCCAGGGAAGGCGATTGAAGCAAGGTCTCGCTGCTGCCGTTTGCCCGCGCCAGCGATTCCAGTTCCTGCACCGCATTTTTCGTAATACCAGCGCTGGCCCAGGATTGAACTTCGAGAATCTCTGTCTCAATCCACATCTCGAGCGCCTCGACGTTGGATTGAAGAAGAGCCGTCAGGCTATCCGACGTCAGGTCTCGAATGGACTCTTCAATGGCGTGCTGGGCCCAGGCCCAGACACCAACCATTAAACCTGCCGCAAGCCCCGCAGCCGCTAATGGTTTGGGTCGGACCATACGCTGCAACCGATCGCGCAGAGTCTCCATCACGGGACCGGTATACATAACAGATTATGAAAATGCTCATGGTGCGTTTTTGCAACTATGAGCTTTACTCTCAGGCACTCGGCTTGCCATGCGTTAGTCCAATCATGACAGTGTCTCGGCTCCAATCCGATCCAGGCACTTCCTGACCTGTTGTCTGTTGTCCCCGATGTAAAAAATCAACCTGAGGGAGATCTCAATATGCAGCAACGTTTCCGTTGGAAGTCTGGTGTAATGATGTCTGTTGTAATGTCGCTGGGAGCGGGGGCCATTGCAGCGCCGCCTGTTCCGGCGACTCCCCGTGAAACACGGGCAGCGTGGTGTGCGACGGTGTCGCGGATAGACTGGCCCCCACAGTCCGGAGTCAGTCCATCCGTGGTAGCGGCGCAAAAAGCGCGGATGATCCAGCATCTCGATGCAATGGCTGATGCCAATATGAATGCCATGTATTTTCAGGTAAGGCCCGCAGGGGATGCTTTCTATGATTCCAGCATCGAGCCCTGGAGCCAATGGCTGACTGGATCCCAAAACACCGCAGCCACCTGGGATCCACTCGCTTTTGCCATCCAGGAGGGCCATGCCCGAGGAATTGAAATTCATGCCTGGGTCAACCCGTACCGCGTGGCCATTGATCATAACACCTCAAACAAATCGCCCAGCCACGTGATGCGCCAACGGCCGGATTTGTGCGTGCAGTATTCGGACGGCCGCACCTATCTTGATCCCGGCAAACAGGACAGCATCAACTGGATCAAAAATGTCATCGCAGACATCGTTACAAATTACGATGTGGATGGCGTAGTTTTTGACGACTACTTCTATCCCGGCACAAATTTCCCCGACAGCGCCACTTACCAGGCCTATGTAAACAGCGGCGGAACCATGTCGCTGGCGAACTGGCGCCGTGAAAATGTTAACACCCTAATTCGCGAAGTTTACGAACTGGTCCATGACATCCGGAACACGTGTCAATTCGGCGTCGGACCCTTCGGTATCTGGCGGCCCGGAAACCCCGCCGGAATCGTCGGGGCAGATTATTACGCAACCCATTATTGCGACAGCCGCAAATGGCTTCAGGAGGGCTGGGTCGATTCCCTTTCGCCACAGCTATATTGGACACTTGCATCGTCCGGTCAGCCTTTTGGTGCACTCATAGACTGGTGGGTAATCCAAAACACGTCCCGCCATGTCCTTGCCAGCACGGCAGTTTATCGTGTGGGAGATTCAACCTTTGCAGGATGGGGCAACACCACATCTGCAGAAATTGTAAACCAGGTGAACCGTACCCGGCAGGGCAATGGAGTTGGTAACGTCCATTACAGCTTGAAATGGCTGACCGATAACCCCACAGGTGTCCGGACAGCTTTGAAAGCAGGACCCTACGCAAAACCAGCCCTGCGGCCTGCAGCTACCTGGCTGGATAATACACCACCACCGACCCCCGTCTCCTCCATAGGCGCACCCACCGGGTCACCATCACGCCGCCTGATCACATTCTCCCAAAACCCGGGCGATGAAAAAGCAAAATGGTGGGTGGTCCATACCTATAACGGATCAACCTGGAACACCGTAGTCCTGCCCGGATCAGCTACAAACTATTCCGCTCCGGGAAACACACAGGATTATGCTGTTTCCGCCGTGGACCGTGCAGGAAACGAAAGCCCAAAATCCTCCCCATCCAATCCTGCGGATATCATATTGGATACGAATGCGCTGGCCGCATCCGCCAACTGGATCACGGCGACATCGGCCTCCGATAAGTACGGGCCGAATTACCGTTTCCGTCATACAGAATCAGTGTCAGACCCCGCCACCTGGAACTGGACCGCGCCTCAGACTCGCAGCTATGAAGTCTATGCATGGTGGAGCCAGGGACCGAACCGGTCGGCGACAGCACCGTATATGATCAGCCGGGCGGGCGGCAGTACGACTGTTAATCGAAATCAACAGACCAGCGGCGGAAGCTGGCAGAGCCTCGGTACCTATAACATTAATGCGGGAAGCAACACTGTCAGGCTGTCCTGCTGGACAACTCCGGGCTTCGTTGTAATCGCAGACGCTATCCGTATTTCCCCCAAATAACCCAACTGGCAAAACCGCCAGGAAAAATATAGCCGGTGATCCAGAGCCCGATAATATAAGGCTCCGGTTCATCGGCTTTTTTTACCCTTTGGATTTTCCGATAGTAGATTACAAGGATGCTTCCAGGCGCTGCAGGTATCTAAGCTGCCGATTATAACGCAGATGCGGCAGGCCCATAGCCCGCATAGGCACGCAACAAAGCTTCCACCTGTTTAAGGCGGCTGAGTTGTTCCAGGACTGACATGTTACGTGCATTTTTCCAGATATTTTCCCAGAGATGAAGCTGGCCAGCCGCACAAAGAGCAATAGCCCGGTCAATCCGGCCCCGGCGAATATGATGGGCAATGCGTCCCTTCGCGGGAATATCAAGTTCAGGTAAAGCCTGGATGGCATACTGAAGCGGGTCACTTGAAGGATTAGCTAAATAGTCAGGGTCAACACCCTGCGCTTGAAGCGTAATAGTCTGTGTTTTCATAGAGCCCTTTAATTTTCTTCGCCGATCGGCTAAACGTTGAGTATGATCAGCTGAGTTTTCTCAACCAAGAGCACGCCGTGTGCCGACGCAAACACCACACTCGAAATACACATCTAACCCATTTAAAACCAATGGCAAGCACTCGCAATTCCGCAATGATTCCCGTGGCCTTATATCGAACAATGCGTTAAAATGTCTCACAAGATCCATGCAATTGGCCCATTTAAGCCACGCAGCCCACAAACGTGACAGCTACAGATTACCTGAAAGTAGGCAAGACCCCTTCAAAAAACAGCCTGTCGCATCCCAAGTACCCATACGGGAATACCCAGCCCGTCCCGCCAATGATAATTCCCCACCCATGATCAACACAAACCATAAAACCAGCCTTAATCTGTTCCCGCAAAAGCACTCGCCCCATCCGCGCTTTTCCACTCATCTCTTCCCAGGCGACCCTTTACGAACCTTAGAAACCACAAACATAAAATTTCTCCCTAAATCCGACAAGCCTATCTCCAAGCTCAACAAAATCAGCAATCGAACTCAATAAAAATACCATCGACTCCCAGCTTGATAACCTTAGTAGAATCAATCATCAAACTCTTAAAAAAACACCTCAGACCCTGCGCCGTGCGTAACAGGTCGTCATAGCGGATGATTAATCGCCGATTTTGCCGAGGGCGTCACCCAGTTCTGAAATCGCCTGAAAACGGTCTTCAGGATTCTTCTCAAGGCATTTCATGACGATCTCCCTTATAGCCTGCGGCACGCTATCGTTCATAGGCGGAGGCATAGTATGGAGATGATGGTATTCGATATTGCCTTCAAGGAACGGAGGCTTGCCGGCAACCATTTCGTAAAGCATGACACCAAGGCTGTAAATATCCGTGCGAGCATCAACTTCACTGCCAAGGATTTGCTCCGGCGACATATACAGGGGCGTGCCAATGATCTGAGATCCGGACCGGGTCGCATCCGCACCCGCGAGAAGGACCTTTGCGATACCAAAATCTGTCACCTTCACCTGATTGGTGTTAGTGATCATGATGTTCGCCGGCTTAATGTCCCGGTGGACAATCGATTGCTGATGAGCATACGCCAGGGCGTCACAAACAGGACGGGCAATACTGACCACCTCATGGACCGGAAGCGTTTTACGATCCGCCAGGACAGACTTCAGGTCAACACCTTCGATAAACTCCATGGAGAGCAGCTTCTTTTGACCATACTCAAACATGTCATGGATCCGAACGATGTTGGGATGAGAAAGACGCTTTGCGGCCCGGGCTTCACGCTTAAAACGCTCCACGGCAGTCGGGTCAGTCGTCATGTAATCGTTGAGGATTTTGAGAGCAACGATCTCTTCCAAAACCTTGTCCCTGGCGCGGTAAACAATCCCCATACTGCCCCGGTTGACTTCTTCCAGGATAACAAACCGGGAGTCTTTGAGGGTGAGAAAGATGCTGGGAGTAAGGCTGGCCTCCCGGTTTCCCGCTTCCATACGGATGATCTGTTCGATCTTCTTAAGGCGGCTGGAACTGTCACGGAATTCGGGATCCGCGTTGACAATATGCTGGAAAACAACCTTGGCGTTAAGGAGCTGGTCCGTGTCTTCCATGTCCGACGCGAGCCGGTACAGGATGTCCTTGATCTCCTCGTTAGGCTGAAGCTGCTGGAACTTCTGCCATGCAAGGTAATGGAGACCTTTCTGCCAGAAACAGAGCCCAAGGATTTTGAGGGAAGGCAGCCGATAAGTTTCCTGCTGAGCCAGCCTCTGCAGCATATTGATGGCTTCGTCTACACGTTCAAGACGAAGAAGCAGATTAACAAGCTTATACTGAGTGGGCGGATCGTCCCCATGGGCCAGCTTGCGACGATACAATTGAACAAGCTGGTTGATCTGTTCAGAAGTCCCACTGGTTTCCGTAACGATCTCTTCCATAGCACGAATGGCCGTGTCGGTACCTTGCTTTGTACCGCTGGTGGAAGAAATAGACTCGGTGACCGAAGGGTCTGCCGGAAAGCGTCGCGCCAGTTCATCATGAAGGTGCGTATAGCGGGTGGGATTGCTGGACTGATTGGTGAGAGTGCTCAAAAGGGTGCGCGCCCCATCGCTTTCCCCTAGAGTCATCAGGATAAAAACTGCCCCTTCCGCCACCTCAAAGTCATCAGGGTGTTTTCGGGCGTAATCGTTAACCTCCGAGTAAGCCTTGAGATAGGTCTCGTAGGCGCTGGCGGAGTTGGCCTTTTCTTTAATGAGAGTCAGGGCCTGAACAGCGAGCTCCGACATCTCCGGCGGGGCCACGACGGTGGTGGGATCTGGCGTAGGTTCAGCTTCGGAATAAGCAGCAGACGCAGATGCGGCCATAGCCGAGGCATGTTGATAAGGTTGAACCGGAGGCAAACTTGGCGCGGTTTCCGATGGCCCCGGAGGCGGCATCGGGCCAACAGGGGGACGGGAAGCCTGGGCCGGGTTTACGGGCACTTCAGCCATGGTAGCCTGACGCAGGGAACGGCCGCCGGTGGAGCTTTCGCGCGGACGAAGCTTGCGGGACCCGGTTTCATCCGCACGACGGGGGGTGGTTCCTGTGAGAATTTCGGATTCTGATGTTGCGCCGTCGCGATCACGCTGCCTACGCCGTCTGCGCCGGCGGGATGAAGCTACCCCCTGGGCACGTTCCCTCGCGGCCTGCAGCGTATCTTTCTCGCCCAGGATAAGCTTCAGACGTTCCTGGCGGTTAGTGGCCATATCCTCCGCCGTGACTTCCACCATACCGTCCGCATTAACATGGAAGGTCACTTGCACCCGGGCGGCCCCGGCTTTTCCGGGAGCGATCTGGGTGAGGGTAAACTTTCCAAGGGAACGGTTCTCGGATGCCTTCTCCGACTCGCCCTGAAGGACATGGATAGTTACCATTTCCTGCCCATCTTCCGTCGTAGTAAAGAGGCGGGAAACGTTCAGAGGGATTGTGGCGTTCTTCTCAATGATGCGGGTCACCCGGTTCTCGGTTACTTCCACTCCAAGACTGTGGGGCGTGACATCCAGCAGGATGACTTCTTTAAGTTTACCCGCCAGAACACCAGCCTGGGTGGCGGCTCCAAGGGCCACGATTTCGTCCGGGTTGATCCCTTTAAAGGGTTGAACACCGAAGAAGTCTTCTACAATCTCTTGCAGCAGCGGTATGCGGGTGGTGCCGCCGACTAGGATAACTTTGTCGATATCCGAGGGCTTCAGATCGCAGTCTTCCAAGGCCGCACGACAGCATTCCAGGCTTTGCTGGAGAACGGGCTCGATGAGGTCTTCGAAATCGTCGCGATGGATGGTTAGATCCAAGTGGACGGGGTTGCCATCATTCTGGGCGAGGAAGGGGAGATGGATGACAGCCTGTCGGGCAAGAGAGAGCTCACATTTGGCTTTTTCGGCAGCGTCAGTGAGGCGGCGCATGGCCATCCCGTCAGGTTCGAAATCAATCCCGCTCTGGTCACGGAAGGCGTCTACAAGATGCTGGACAAGCATGGAATCGAGGTTATCGCCGCCCAGGTGGGTGTCGCCCTGACTTGTGAGGACTTCGAAGGTGCCGTCATTAATTTCGAGGATAGTCAAATCGAAGGTGCCGCCGCCGAAATCATAGACGGCGACGCGCTCTTGGCGCTCTTTACCAAGGCCATATGCCATAGCAGCAGCGGTTGGCTCGTTTACGAGACGAAGGATCTCGAGACCGGCCAATTCCCCAGCCTCGCGCGTGGCTTGTCGCTGGAGGTCATCGAAGTAAGCGGGGACAGTGATAATCGCCTTGCTGACCGTTTCGCCGAGATAATCCTCTGCAGCCTGTTTCAGCTTTTGGAGAATCATGGCGGAGATCTGGGCAGGGGTGTAAAGCTTATCGTCGATGTTGATGACTAATTGGGAGTCAACGGTGGATTCGAGGTCGTAGGGCGTGTAGATGCCCATGGCTTCAATATCTTCCGGGGTGCGGCCCATGAGCCGCTTGGCGCTGAAGACGGTGCGGGTGGGGTTGACGGCACCCTGCCTGCGGGCGACTTCTCCGACGCAAACTTCATCGCCGTCCAGTATGGAGACGACAGACGGCGTCTTTGTGCTGCCTTCGGAGTTAGGGATTACCTTGGGCGATTCCCCTTCGAGGATGGCCACAACAGAGTTAGTTGTGCCGAGGTCAATCCCGATTATATAGTCAGTAGCAACCAAATCTTGTGCGCCCACCCTTAAACCGCATCGCAGCGATAAGCTGCCCTTTCTATTCTTAGCACGTCAATTTTAAATTGACAGCAAAATCAACTAAACTACACTGAAACGTTTTCTAAAAAGCGGATTTTTAGTCTGCTGGCAAGAAAAAACTATCTTTCTGTGAAGGGCGCAGGCAATTCGGGAGCATGGTCAATTTTGAGAAGATACCTTATGAGGGATGGGCGGATTGTCTCCGCTTGTCTAATGGTTCGGTTCAACTGATAGTTACGACTCTTGTGGGCCCGCGGGTTGTCCATTTCGGTCCGGCCCAACAGGATGTTAACCTGATGTGGTTAGACAAGGAGACGCTGGGAGACAGCGGCGGTAGTGAATGGACCCCTTACGGCGGCCATCGCCTGTGGCTGTCTCCGGAGGAGAAGCCTAAGACCTATGCTCCAGATAATGATTCGGTTGATTACCAGTGGGATGGGTCGGTTCTGCACATTACCCAGCGGATGGAAGAATTGACCGGCATCCAGAAGATGCTGGAGATACGGATGGATCCGGTGGAACCGCGGGTTTCTTTAGTTCACAAACTGATGAATCGCGGGCAAACGGACGTGCAGGGATCGCCATGGGCGTTAACAATGCTGGCCCCGGGTGGAACTGCCATGATTCCAAACGAGCCTTTTGTGCCTTTTCCGGAGCAGCTTTTGCCATCGCGGTCTGTGACACTGTGGAGTTATACCCGGATGAAAGATGCACGGATTCTGTGGGAAGATGATTTTACAGGACTGAAACAGGATGCTGAAACTGAGGATCCGGTTAAGTTTGGCGTGCGAAATTCGCTTAACTGGGGGGCGTATGTGCTCGACGGGCTGGCTTTTGTAAAGACTGTGGAGCTGGAGCCCGAGGCGGTGTATCCAGATTTCGGCTGCAACTGGGAAGTTTTTACGGATGCAAACTTTCTGGAACTGGAAACGCTAGGTCCGTTGCAAACGATCAAAGCAGCGGGTGGAGAGGCTTCCCATAAGGAAGAATGGCACCTGGAGGAAATTTCCGGCGATGCTGATTTGCAGGACGTTTTTTCGCAACTGCATCGAACCTATGGCAGATCCTGACGGGGTAAGGGGTTGGCGGAAAATCACTGCGAGGATGCTCCAGATTCTATAACGCATGCCCCGGGGAGCGTAGGCACGGAGTCTTTGGCGGCGCAGCGTCCGGCCGAGATTGTCCCGCGAGCGGTATCTGCGGTGCGATGGACTGTTTTTGGAAGCGCTATTCAGCGGCTGGCTACTTTTTTCGCTGTGGCGGTGTTGGCCCGATTGCTTACAGAGACTGAGTTGGGCGCCTATCGCCAATTACTGACCGTGCACCTGGTGTTATTCGTGTTATTGCCGCTGGGGTTTGATCAGCTCTACATCAGGGAGGTGAAGCAGCGAGAACATTTTGTGCGACTGCTGGCGGGGGCGACAGGAATAATGTCTGTTGGAATCGCCGGGATGTTACTGGCGGGGCATTATTTAGTTTCATGGTTAATGGATTTTGGGGATTGGAACGGTATGCTGTGGCTGGCCCCGGGGGTGGTTTTGCTGCAAGGGTGGAAGGTTTTTTATAAGACGGGCCTGGCTGCGCGACTGGACTATCGCCGGATTTCGTTGGGAGAGGCCTTGTATGCAGTGGTAGCTGCGGTGGTAGGGGTCGGGTTGGCGCTGGTCTGGCCGGTGGCTTTGAGCCTTTATGTGGCGTATGTGGTGGCGGAAGTGATGGAGCTGATCTGGCTGGGTCGGGGCAAGACGATTGCTCTGCCAAAAGCAAGGGTGGCGCTGGCGACTTTCCTGGAGGATGCCTGGAACTGGCGACGGTTTGGTTTATATCACTGCGGTACGCAGGCCCTGAACGCCGTAGGCGGAAATGCACCTGTTCTAATTTTTGGAAGTACGGTCTCAAAGGCTGCGGCTGCGGCGTTTTCGATGGCTCATTATTTGGTAACGGTGCCGGTTTTTCTGCTGGTGGGGGCATTGCACCGAGTAGCTTATTCGGCCCTGGCGGGGCGATCGCGGGAGGAACTAACGGTACCAGTATTGCGGATTATGGGGCTTGCAGCCGCGTTTGTGGTGCCGGTGTTGATTTATGTTACTGTGCTGGCGGAGCCGCTGGTTCAGCTTGCGCTGGGAGCCTCATGGGTGGAATCTACGGCACCGGTGGTCCGATGGATCGCGGTGTATTGCATCTGGGTAGCCTTGTTTTCACCGATCTCGTCTATCGATCTTTTACTTGATCGGCCAGACTATAGCTTCTGGTGGAACATTGTAGCGACGATTGTGCGGCTGGTGGCGGTGATTGGCGGGTTGAAGTTTGGGGTTATGCCGGCAGTGGCTGCATTTGCGTTGAGTTCGTCGGTGCTTTGGATCGTGTGGGGATTGATGCTGGGGCGTTTGATGGGCTGTGGGCAGAGGCGATTTCATGGAACGTGGGCGCGGTTTGTTTTTCCCTGGATGTTTTTAGGATGTCTACTCGCCGCTATGGGGTGGCTGATGGGTGATGTGCGCGTCGAGGCCGATGTGCCGTGGGACTGGCTACAGGAGACGATCAAGCCGTTGATGATTATCGGCGTGTCAGTGGTGCCAGGGATTATGTACCTTGCCGTGGTTAAGTGGCTGACCCCAGAAGTGATGCGTGACGGTTTGCGAGTCTTGCGACGGTAATGTATGTATGCAGGTTACTGAACGGAGATATCTGCAGAGGGTTTCTCGTGTTGTTGTCGTTTGGCCTCTTTATATTCCAGGGTCAAGGCTTTGTTGATTGCCACGGCTGCGACAGCGCCTTCTGCGGCGGCAACTATAACCATCTGAGCATTGCGGGAAGCATCTCCACAGCAGTAGACTCCTTCGACGCAAGTCATTTCGTTTTGACCTACCCATACGGTATGATTTTCTGTGATTCGGCATCCAAGACGAGTAGGGAGATCGTGGCTGTGCAAAGTTTGATCGCCGGTGAAGAAAAGTGCATCACGGTCAACTCGGGTGCCGTCGTCGAACAAGACTGCCTTTAGCTGGCCGTCGGAGCCCTCGAGGGCTCTTACGGGTTTGTGATTTATCTGGATGCGCATGCTCTGCAGATAAGTGAGTTCATTGGGCGGGAAATCGCACGGACCATCGGTAAGGAGCAGGAGATCTCGAGACCAGGCGGTCATCTCCTGAACGAGTCCAAAGCCTCGGCAATTTTTCCCATAGACGGCGATAGCTTTATCGCGCCACTCATAGCCGTCGCAGATCGGACAGTGATGGACACTGGAGCCGTAGAGGTCCAGAAGGCCTGGAATGTCTGGAAGTTCATCCTGAACGCCTGTAGCAAGCAGTACTTTGCGGGAAAGATAGCGGCGCCCGTCTTCCAGAACCATGATGAAGCGGGAATCTGCCAAGGCGATGCCATCGACGACGGTTCCGTTTGTGATGACAACGGTGGGATAACGGAGCAGTTCTTCCCGGGAAAGGCGTGCCAGCTCGTTTGGTGGCAGTCCATCGCGGGTAAGGAAACCGTGCATATTCCTGGCGCTCCGGTTACGAGGCTTGCCAGAGTCTACCACAAGAACCTTTCGGCGGCAACGAGCGAGCACCAAGGCAGCGCTCATGCCGGCAGGCCCACCCCCGATAATAATCACGTCAAAGGCGTCTGGATCAGTTAATCGCGGAAAAGTCAGAAGCGTTTGTGGTGCCAGTTCAGACACAGGTATAGCCCCCTGACGGGTTGAGCGAAGATGCGCTGTTGGAGTTAAACTTCCGTGGCGGATGCAAGATCGATCAAGTCTGCCAGTTCTTTAAAGGCCGAATTACAGTTGGCATCCGCTTGATAGAACTCACGAACTTTTTCGCGGGCGGCTTTCACATTGCCCATAGCTTTGCCACGAGCGATATAACGGCGGCACTCGCTGGGCATCGGGCCCCAGTTCCCGCACTCAACAAAGTCGTTACTGAGGAATATAAACTTCGGAATAGCCTCGCCGCCATTTGTGAGGAAGCGGACAAAGACGTCGGGACGGTCTTCACGGGAGATAAAGCGAAGCTGGACCTGCGGGGAGGCATCAGCTAACTTTGCAACAACGGGAGCGTGTTTTATGACATCACCACACCAATCTTCGGCTATGGCGATGACATAGACGGGACGAGAAATTTTTCCGAGCTGGGCATTGCAAATGTCGGGCACTGAGTAACGGTCATAACGTTCGCGCATGTCACGGGCTTGATCCGGGTTTTCAGCGCTGTCGAGCCACTCTTCCCAAGTCTTTCCGTTGTCAAAAATCTCTTTCCAGTCAAGTACAGGCAAAATAGGCGGGCGCGGCATTAAGAGCTCCTTGGCAAATTAGGTTTTCTAAATATTGAACTTTTCGCCATGCGCTTTTCATGCCCATGGCCTTTTTGTATATCAGGCGCGAATGGTTACGCCCAGCTTGGCATTCAGATCGCCAAGAATCTTCTCAATCGTAGTGTTCACTTCTTCGTCTGTGAGGGTTCGATCTTGGGCGCAGAAGCTGAGGCTGTAGGCCAAACTGCGCTTGCCGGCAGGCATTTTTTCGCCATCGTAAACGTCGAAGAGGCTGATATTGCTGAGCTGATCCTGGGCACGTTTTACGATAGCGGCCTCGATGTCGGCTGCGGCCACTGATTTATCCGCCACGAGAGCCAAATCACGGGTGAGGGCGGGGAAAATGGGCACTTCTGAAACCCGGGGTCGACGGGAGAGAAGTGAGGTGAGGGCCGGGAATGAACCAAGAATAATGACTGCATCACGCTTCAGGTCCAGCTCTGCGGCTACTTTAGGGTGGAGATTTCCGATGAGAAGCAGGCCTTTGCCTTCCACCTCAAGGATGGCGCTTTTACCCGGATGAAGTGCGGCGGCTTCTCCGTGACCAATGGATGCATCGGGGTCGGCTTGAACCGCAGTCGCAGTTATTTTGTTAATGTGCAATGAAGCCAAAAGTGATTCAGCGATGGCACGGGCGTCGTAAAAATCAGCCTGGCGCTCATCGTTTCGCCAGCCGTCGGCGAAGATATTTCCGCTCATGAGTGCAGCAAAGGCCCATTCCTCACGAACGGCGTTGTCTGCGGCAGGACTGTAAATTTTACCGATTTCAAAGATGCGCAGGTTTAGCTGGCCTCGATTATGGTTGTAGGCGGCGGTGGACAGGATGGAGGGAAGCATACTGGTGCGCATGACGGCGAATTCTGCGGACAGAGGATTACTGAGCCGCACCTGGGGCACATCGGCCAGTCCGGCGCGGCGGCTGGCATCTTCTGCTTCAAAGCTATAATTACAAGCTTCCAGAAAGCCGTGACCGGTGAGAATGCGCCTGATACGGTAAGCCAGTTCATCGTCTGCATTACGCAGGGCGGGCCGACTGGTGATGGCAGGGAGGCGGGCGGGAATTTTATCGTAGCCTACGATTCGGGCCACCTCTTCGATCAGATCAGCTTCACCTGAAACATCAGGACGGTGGGCCGGTGGCTGGACATTAAACTCATTCTCGTTTAGAGGATGAACAGAAAAGCCGAGACGACGCAGACCATCGACAATTTCATCAGGGCGCAGAGTTACACCCAGACGGGCATTAACCCGCTGGACAGCCATGCGGATAGGCGGGGCAGGCTCAGGACCTTGGATAAACTGGACCGAACCATCGCTGGTACCGCCTGCGGTGCTGAGGATAAGGGAAACGGCTCGGCTGAGGGCGATTTCCATGGCACTCCAATCGATGCCGCGCTCAAACCGGTAACTTGAGTCAGTGCTTTTGCCGATCCTTTTGCTGGTGCGTCGGATTACCGCCGGATCAAAGTATGCGCATTCGAGAAAAATGTCGGTGGTTGCATCGGTTATTTCAGAGTTGCCGCAACCCATAATTCCTGCAAGAGCGATCGGTTTTTCGGCGTCGGCGATTAGAAGGTCTGTGGGCTTTAATTCCACTTCCTGCCCGTCCAGGGTGGCGGCTCTTTCATTTTCAAAGGCATGACGGATGACAATGGAGTCGCCGCTAATTTTGGAGAGATCAAAGGCATGGAGCGGCTGGCCGAGTTCAAGAAGCACGAGGTTTGTGATGTCGACCACATTATTGAGGCTGCGCAGTCCGGCGCTTTCGACCTGACGCCGAAGCCACAGGTGGCTGGGGGCGATTTTTACGCCACGGATCACCCGGCCCAGATATCGGGGGCAGGCTTCTGGAGCCTGAACAAGGAGACTGACAGGGGCCGGTTCGTCATGAACAGAACCGGGCGCGGGAATGGTTTCATCGACGGGAAAAATGATGGGGGGGAGATTTTTCAAGGCAGCGACGTCGCGGGCGATTCCATAGACTGACAGGCAGTCGGGCCGATTCGGGGTAACCTTGATTTCAATGATGGCGTCGAAGGGCTCACCTTCTACATAGATGCTGTTGGGGTCGTCCGCCGGGGGAAGAATGAGAAGGCCCTCATGGTCGTCGCCAAAGCCCAATTCGCGTCCACTGCACATCATGCCATAGCTGCTTTCGCCACGGATTTTGCTTTTCTTGATGTTAAAGCCGCCGGGAAGTTGTGCGCCTTCGAGAGCCAGAGGGACGAGGTCGCCGGGCTTCATATTACTTGCACCGCAGACAATGCGTAGAGGTTCGCCTTCACCGGCCTGCACATCGCAAAGGGAAAGCTTGTCGGCGTTGGGATGCTGCTCTTTGGTCAAAATGCGGCCGACGACGACTTTGCCGCTGCCAATGCCCAGATCCAGGACATTTTCCACTTCGAGACCAGCCATGGTGAGAATGGACAGCAGTTCGTCCAGCGGGATTTCCGTCCCCAGGACACGTGTGAGCCAGCGGTAACTGAGCAGCATTAAAAACCTATCTCCAGGATGAGTTGTTGAAATGCAGTAAAACGAAAAGCGGGGGTGTGTTCACATTCAACGACATTCCAATCCCTTACTGGCCTGAAGCAAATTTTAAACGACGAAGACCAGGGAGGTGAAACCGGATCAGGTTTTGGGTGGCTGTTTAACTTTTACACGGCGGCCGGTTTTACTGCTTTCTCCGGCGGCCAGAGCTACAGCGAGAGCGCTTTCGCCTTCGTACCACCCCGGGAGATCAATGACGGTTTTTTTATCGCGCAAATGGCGCACCCACTGATCCATCTGGACAGGCCAGTGATCTGACCCTTTGTCATTTTTGATTTCTTCTTCGATGATGGTCTGGGTGCCGTCCGGAGACAGCTTGCCACGGATGACGATACCTTGTCCGCCCAGAGGCAGGCGAATGCTGCCGTTATCCCCGTAAATATCAATACCGGTGTAGCCAGCGGGGCTTGTCCAGCCGACCTCAAGGGTTCCCAGGCAAGCGGCTTCTTTCCCGAAATCGACGAGCATAATGGCGTTATCATCTACTTGAATTTTCTTCCGGAGGGTTCTGACTTCGGCTTGAACGCTCTGGATAGGGCCGATAAGATCCTGCGCCATATCAATAGCATGAATCCCCATATCGAGCATGGCCCCGCCACCGGCGATGGCTTTTTTGTAGAACCAATCCCCCTGGGCCCAGCCGGGGTAGGGGCCGGTGTGGGCATAGCGGATTCGAATGGAGTATGGTTTGCCAATGACCCCTTTGCGGAGTAACTTCTTTGCTGCACTATTAGCGTAGAAGAAGCGATGCGAGAAAGCCACCATGAATTTTACCGGGTTATCCGCCAGCAGACGACGCATTTTGCGAGCTTCGTCAAAGGTAAGAACAACAGGTTTTTCCAGCAGGAGATTAATTTTCCGGCTGACGACGGCAGCCGCAGCTTCGTAATGAAATTTGTTAGGCAGGCAGACGGAGACGGCATCCAGCGTTTCACTTTCAAGCATGACTTGATAGTCTTTATAACGGTGCTCGGGAGCGACGCCAAATTTTTCACCCATTTCATTCAGGCGCTTCTGGTTGATATCGCAGATTGCCGTAATCTGCACATCGCGACTGGCGGCAGCATAGCCTGTAAGATGGACATTTCCAATTGATCCGGTGCCGATGACACCGACAGAAAGCTTTGGCATGACGCTGTTTGGAGCCTCGTTTTAATATTGTAAGTGATGCGATCCTGATCGGGCAGGAGTTTAGCATTTGGACCACAGGGGTCTCGTGGCATTCATTTGAAAACGCAAAGCGTTGCGCGGCTGATATTGCAGAAGGAGAATATAATAACTTGCGTGGTTTGACTTTACAAATATTTAGCGCTGCGGACTTAGTTAATTACTATGAGTACAATCAAGGGTCTTCAATCCGATGCGGACATATCCAGACCACCCTGTCTTAATGATGTGAATGAGATTGCGCGAGCTCACCCGGGGATTGTTTGCATCAGCGTGCCTTCGCCAGGAAAGGTCGACATTGCTTATGACCCTGAAAAGATATCGCGACGGGAAGTGCGGGCTTTTGTTAATGAGGCGGGAGAGACTATTGAGTCTCATTTGGCACGATGTACTATGCCATTACAAGGAACCGCCTGTGAAGCATGTGGCGACCGGATTCGACAGCGCTTACAACAAGTTTCAGGGGTAAAACACGCCACGGTGAGCTTTAACCATGGTTCCGTGTCGGTGGTTTTTGACAAGACACAGTTGGGGCTGGAGGAACTCGTGCAGCGGGTGCGGCAAATCGGTGTCCCGCTGGAAACAAGCTCGGAATTCCTGTCGTATTGGCACCGCTTTCTTGCTGAGCTGGACTCAACCCGGTGGCAAAAGATTATGGTCATCGGGGCGGGGGTAGCTATTGCGGCGGGTTTTGCCTTGAGCCGGACAGAAGCTATCCCTGCTGTATTTACCAGTTTGGCGTGGATTTCTGCCTATGTGCTGGGAGGGTATTCGGGCCTCAGAGCTTCCATCAGCAGCCTGCGGTTAAAGGTAATCGATGTGGACGTGCTCATGATATTGGCGGCGATTGGCGCAGCAATGATCAATGCGCCGGGAGAAGGAGCGCTGCTGCTGTTTTTATTTTCCTTAAGTAATCTTTTGCAGGACATGGCTGTCGGAAAAGCCCGAGGGGCCATAGCTTCCCTGCTGGATCTGCGGCCGCCAATTGCCCAACTGAAAACTGACGTCGGACTGGTTGAGACACCGGTGGAGCAGATTTCGCCGGGGGAGATAATTGTGTTGAGACCCGGGGATCGAGTTCCGTTGGACGGCGAGGTAGTTTCAGGATTTGGAAGTATGAATCAGGCGTCAGTGACTGGCGAGTCGATCCCCGTGGAGAAGGCCCCAGGTGATTCGGTATTTGCTGGGACATTAAATCAAGAGGGAAGCCTGGAGGTGCGGGTTACACGACCTGCCAGTGACTCCACTCTTGCAAGAATGATCAGTCTAGTTGAAAGTGCTCAGTCGGAAAAGGCAGTTACGCAACATTTTCTGGAACGGGCAGAGCAATATTATGCGGTGGTTATAATTGCCCTGACCATTGGTCTGGCGGTTATCCCCCCGCTGGTTTCTGACGTTGAAGGTACGGCAGCATTTTATCGGGCGATCACCGTGTTAGTAGTGGCATCGCCTTGCGCGCTAGTTCTAAGCACACCGGCGGCGATCTTGTCGGCCATTGCCGGCCTCGGGCGGCGGGGAATTCTAGTAAAGGGTGGGCGTCACCTGGAGGATGGCGCGGATATAGGGGCTGTGGCTTTTGATAAAACCGGTACCCTGACAATTGGCCGGCCCGTGGTAACAGACGTGAACGTGATCGGCTCTGACGTCGGGGAAGAAGCCAAACGGAAGCTGATTCGTATGACGGCAGAGGCGGAAGGTCGCAGCGAGCATCCACTGGCTATTGCAGTAATTCAGGAGGCCCGCCGTCAGGATATTGAATTGCGTCCACTTCGGCATTACAACAGCATTACCGGGCGGGGTGGGGAAGCGATTCTGCATGATGGCACTCGTATTGTGTTTGGCAGCATTAAGCTTATGCGTGAAAGGGAATGCTCCAACCTGGACGAAATGAAATCGCACGCCAAACGGCTGGAGATGGAAGGTAAGACGGTAATCGCGGTGGCCCGTGACGATGGAGGGAAAGTAAGCGCACTGGGGCTGTTTGGTCTGCAAGATGTGCTGCGACCTGAGGCGAAAGGAGCTATCGCCCGATTGCGGCAAATGGGAATTGAGCAAATCGTAATGGTCAGTGGAGACACTCCCGGTGTGGCGAATGCTGTGGCCGCGGAGGCCGGAATTGACATTGTTTATGGCGGCTTAATGCCTGAAGAAAAGGTCCGGGTGATCCGTGAACTGTCCCGAAATACACCAGTGATGATGGTAGGAGACGGAATTAATGATGCCCCTGCCTTGGCGGCGGCAAATCTTGGGGCGGCAATGGGAGCGGCGGGGACAGATGTGGCAATGGAGACAGCGGATGTGGTGCTTATGGCTCATGATATTGAGCAGGTGCCAGTTTTTCTGCAGACGGCAAGAAAGGCACGACGGGTGATTGGCCAGAACCTAATTTTCTCGATTAGCGTGGTATTGGTACTGGTAGTTATAGCTCTTGGATTTGAGCTGAAATTAAGCTTGGGTGTGCTTGGGCATGAGGGTAGCACGGTGTTGGTGTGTTTAAATGGGCTACGGCTGCTTCGAGAGGTTAAAAGCCCGGGTTTGCAATCTTAGCGGGTGAAGGCAACCCTGATTTGCCTTGACCCCCACCGTCAGATTTTCTGAGAAGAATCAGCGCTTTTACACGCGACAACCAATCTTAAGGCTCCTTGTTTGATGAAAAATCAAAATGTAATCTGGGCGTTGGCTGCGCTAGGACTGTTGCTTGGCTTGAATGCCCTTTTTACCCCGGGATTTTTCGACATCGAGTTTCGTAACGGCTATTTCTATGGCAGTTTGATCGATGTGCTTGATCGGGCTGCTCCCGTGACTTTGATGGCTTTAGGTATGACGCTGGTTATTTCGACGGGTGGCATTGATCTGAGTGTTGGATCGGTGATGGCCATTTCCGGTGCGGTTGCCGCGCTTTGTCTGAATGCTGGAATGACCGGGCCAGCCGCGCTCGCGGCATCGCTGGGCGCCGGTATTTTGGCAGGATTAATTAATGGGGGTCTGGTGGCGTTCATCGGGATCCAGCCCATTGTGGCAACATTGATCCTGATGGTGAGCGGAAGGGGTGTGGCGCAGCTTTTGACCGACGGACAACCTCTGGCTTTTTCCAATGGTTTCATCGAGTATCTCGGCAATGGCTTCTTCTTAGCGTTTCCGTTTAGCGTGACGCTGGTTCTGCTTATGCTGCTGATGATGGGCAGCCTGACCCGACGGACAGCGCTCGGCCTGTATCTGGAATCCGTAGGAAACAGTCCGCGAGCCAGCAGACTGAGCGGCTTGCCGGTGCCGGGGACATTACTTTTTGCTTACGCTTCGTCGGGAATGTGTGCAGCTATGGCGGGCGTATTGGCTGCCTCAGACATTCGAACAGCGGACGCAAATACGGCTGGGCTTTATGCAGAGCTGGATGCAATTCTTGCGGTTGTGATCGGTGGGACTGCTTTAACCGGCGGACGATTTACGCTGATTGGTTCAGTTGTGGGGGCATTGCTTATGCAGGCGCTTACAACAACGATCCTGGCGCGGGGGATCCAGATGGAATGGACGCAGGTAGTTAAGGCGTCAGTGATTCTTCTTGTCTGCATTCTCCAGTCACCGGTCACGCGTCAGAAGCTATTTAGCGGGTTTCGTCGGAGGGAAACGAAAGCATGAAGCTGATCAGTAGGAGCTCATTGCCTCGTTATGCTACGGTGCTGGTCTGTGTTGTACTTTATGTGGCGGCAGCCACACGATTTGAGGGGTTTGCCACTCTGCAGGTGTTTATCAATTTTCTTTCGGACAATGCCGTTTTGGGGATCGCGGCTGTGGGAATGACGTTTGTGATTTTGTCCGGCGGAATTGATCTATCGGTAGGATCCATGATTGCCCTGGTGAGCGTCGTGACGGCGGTTTTAATCACCAATCATGGCTGGAATCCGGCAGCAGCGGCAGGCCTGGCCCTGGCAGGGGGAACGGCTTTTGGTGCGGCCATGGGGATGATTATCCACGGATTCAAACTGCCGCCTTTTCTCGTTACTCTGGCGGGGCTTTTTATGGCTCGGGGACTGGCGCTGGTGATCAGTTTGGAGTCAGTCCAGATGGCTCATCCCTGGTATTCCAAGTTGCTGACGACAAGCTTTGGTATCGGACCAAATGCCATTGCCAGCGTAGTGCCATGTATTTACTTGGCGTTGGTAATCGCGGGAATGTTTGTAGCCCGCTATACGACGTTTGGCCGAAATGTTTATGCTATTGGCGGAAATGAAGATGCGTCAGTTTTGATGGGTGTGTCCGTGGGCAAAACCCGGGTCGGCGTTTATGCTGTAAGCGGGTTTTGTTCGGCCTTGGCCGGGGTGGTTTATACGATGTACAGCTTCAGCGGTTATGCGGGCACCGGTGTGGCCATGGAGTTGGACGCTATCGCCGCAGTTGTGATTGGGGGGACGCTGCTCACAGGTGGCATCGGCGGAGTGTTCGGCACGTTTATAGGCGTACTGATATTTGGAATTATCAATTCCGCGGTGGATTTTGAGGGCACGTTGAACTCGTGGTGGACGAAAATTGCTATCGCGGGACTGCTGCTCATGTTTATCATAATGCAACGACTGATTGAAGGCCGTCGGTCTTTTGCTTAATTACATTTGCTGAAGGCGAGGGATGCCGAGAAGCTCCAGACCTTTATCCATGGCCCGGGCCGTGGCGCTGCACAAAGCCAGACGACTTTCGCGAGTGCTACCTTCGCTATGCAAAACCGGGCAGTTCTCATAGAAGCCATTAAACGCTGTGGCGAGATCATAGAGATAGGTGCAAAGATGATGAGGCTTGAGCTCGCGGGCAACGACTTCCAGCGCTTCGGCCAGCTTCAGAATCTGTAGCGCGAGAGCTCGCTCGAAGGGGTTTTCAAGTGCAATGGCCCTTTCAGAAGCCGCGAACTGTTCTGCGGTGGTTTCGGCTTTCCGAAATATAGAACGGATGCGGGTGAGAGCGTATTGCAGATAAGGACCGGTGTTGCCGTCCATGCTCATCATCTTATCCCAGGTGAACACGTAATCGCCAGTGCGATCTTTGGAGAGGTCAGCGTATTTGACGGCGCCAATGCCTACAGCTCTGGCAATTTCACGGCGGAGTGACTCGTCTAAATTAGCATTCTTTTCAGTGACCAAAGCAAAGGCGCGTTGCTGAGCCTCTTCCAATAGTTCGCGCAATTTAACTGTGCCACCAGAGCGGGTTTTGAAGGGACGCCCATCTTCTCCAAGCATGGTGCCAAAAGGCGCAAACTCGAGAGTCACACCATCAGCCCAGCCGGCCCGGCGGGCTGCATCAAACACTTGGGCAAAATGCTGGCTCTGGCGGCTGTCGTGGACGTAGATTAGCCGGCGTGCTTTCAGCTCCGTCGTGCGGAAGCGGATCGACGCGAGGTCGGTTGTTCCATAGAGATAACCGCCGCCGCTTTTCTCAATTATGAGGGGAGACTCGTAGCCTTCCGTGAAAATCACCACGGCGCCTTCGCTTTTTTGGGCGACGTTTTTCTCCAGAAGCTGGGCAACCACTTCCGGTAGAAAAGGGTTATAGAAAGACTCACCGCGCTCGTGTTCGGGAGTGAGCGAAACACCCAGCATTTCATAAAGAGGTTGGAAATGTCGACGGGTTTCATCGACGATTTTTGACCATAAAGCCAGCTCTTCCTGGCCGCCAGACTGAAGGGCGACGACGGTTTCTCGCGCTTTATCCTGAAAACCCGGCTCGTTATCAAACCGTTCTTTTGCCTGACGATAAAAGTCTTCCAGATCCTCGATGTGAGAATCTCCGCCCGCAGCACCGGCAGTGCGCAGGTGAGTAATTAGCATACCGAATTGGGTTCCCCAGTCGCCCAGGTGATTTTGACGAATAACGTTATCACCGCGAAACTCCAGCACGCGCGCGATGCAGTCCCCAATGATGGTGCTGCGCAAATGGCCAACGTGCATCTGCTTGGCGATATTGGGCCCGGAGTAATCGACGACTACGGTTTGCGGGGTCTCTGTTAAGGGCAAATCAAAACGGGCATTATTACGTGCGGACGCGACCCGATCGGCGAGCCAATCCGATTTTAATCTTACATTGATAAATCCGGGTCCGGCGATGGAAAGCTCGGATGCCATATCCTGCAACAGCGGCTCTGCGGCGGCTTTAATCTGCTCAGCTATCTGACGTGGATTGGCCTTGGTACCGGTCTGTTTAGACACGGACCGGACCAGGCCCATGGCCGCATTACACTGGTAATCGCCAAATTTCGGATTCTGTGCGGGAGCCACCATGGGTTCCGCATCTAGAGAAAGGGCGTTCTGAATAGCCTGACGGAAGGCATCGGAGATTAGCTGCTGGATTGGTTTCATGATTACAGACTTTAACCGCGCCTTGCGGGATTATTTTTTCCGGCTACGGATGAGGGTGCTCTTTGCAGTGGCGTCAGGGGGCTGTCATTTGATCATAACGCCTGACTATCATGTATGGTTATAGTATGGAAATCGCAATTAGAGAAGAACCGGTGCCTTATGAGATTTGGGACACTGGTGATTTAGACGAAGAGACTTTGCAACAGATGCACCGGGCGTGTCAACTTCCGGTGGCCGTGCGCGGAGCGCAGATGCCGGATGGACATGTGGGCTATGGCCTGCCTATTGGCGGCGTTCTGGCCTGTCGTAATGCGGTGATTCCCTATGGAGTTGGCGTGGATATCGGCTGCCGCATGAAACTTTCTATAATGCCGGAAAGTGCGTCGCGGTTGACGGGATGGCGCGACCGCCTCAAAAAGACCCTGACAGCGGAAACGCGTTTTGGCATTGGAGCGAAATTTTCCGGGCGGGATCGCCGAGATCATGAAGTAATGCTTTCTCCGCGGTGGGACGACTTGCCGAAATCGCTGCGCCGCCATCGGGACAAAGCCTGGTCCCAATTGGGATCATCTGGAAGCGGAAATCACTTTGTGGAATGGGGCGAGCTACATTTACCGAAACCTGATCTGGGTCTTGAGGCGGGAACCTACCTGGCGCTGCTGTCTCATTCCGGCTCGCGCGGCTTGGGGGCGAGCATTGCGGATTACTTTACAAAAGAAGCCATGGCGCGTCATCCACTGCCGTCGCCATATCGCCATCTGGCATGGCTTGATCTGGATTCCGAAGCCGGCCAGGCCTACTGGAATGCCATGAACCTGGCGGGTGAT
The DNA here is from genome assembly GCA_964444305.1 of uncultured Candidatus Sumerlaeota bacterium. Lineage (GTDB taxonomy): Bacteria > Sumerlaeota > Sumerlaeia > Sumerlaeales > Sumerlaeaceae > JAKFFN01. The sequence continues at coordinate 21,010 of CAYUGQ010000001.1, read as the reverse complement.
TACGCGTCGGCTAATCACGACCTAATCCACAGAACAGTGCTTGGGGCAGCGGGTCTGGAACCGGCGGTTCAGGTAGAGAATCATCATAACTTCGCATGGCTGGAAGAGCATGGCGGCGAGCAACTGGTAGTTCACCGCAAAGGAGCGACTCCGGCGGGCGAAGGCGTATTGGGGGTCATTCCGGGCACCATGGCTGATCCCGGCTATGTGGTGCGCGGCAAAGGCAATGAAACAAGCCTGAATTCTGCCTCGCACGGGGCTGGGAGACGCTTAAGCCGAAAGGCGGCTAAGCTGGCCATTACGAAAAGCGAGATAAAAAAATACCTGGCCGACAAGGGGGTCGAATTACTTTCTGCCGGCGTAGACGAAGCGCCTATGGCCTATAAGAATATTGATGAGGTAATGGCAGCGCAAACCGATTTGGTAGAACGGGTGGCAGCGTTTCATCCGAAGATAGTGCTGATGGCCTCTGACGGGAAATCAGAAGACTGATTTTCAGCAGGCGGGCGAATTCTCAACGGGTTCTTGTCTTGCCATTCGTTTCCAATAGCAATTCTGCCCGATGACATGCCGACTGATGGTTTGTGACAATTTCGCGCAATGGAGGCACCCCGGTCTTGCAGTCATCGATGCAAAGTGGACAGCGGGGATGGAAACTGCATCCGGGAGGTAGATTGCTGGCCTCAGCGATTTCTCCGGACAACGGCGCCAGATCGCGCCGATGAAAGGGGTCGGGAGTAGGCACAGCCTGTAACAGGGCATCGGTGTACGGATGCAGTGGTTTGCGATACAGGGAGTCTGTATCGGTAATTTCTACGATGCGTCCGGCATACATGACGGCGACGCGGGTGGAGATGTTCTCAACCACGGCGAGATCATGCGCGATGAAGATATAAGTGAGACCAAACTCCTGCTGAAGATCTTTCAAAAGGTTTATGATCTGCGCTCGAACAGATACGTCGAGGGCGGAAACTGGTTCATCGCAAACGACCAGTCGCGGGCGTACCACAAGGGCCCGAGCAATGCAGATGCGTTGGCGTTGTCCACCGCTGAACGCGTGGGGATATCGGGAAAGATGCTCTGTCTGAAGGCCGGTGGCCTTGGCTATCCATTCCACCCGATCACGCACTTCAGGTTCGGACAGCTCTGGTTGTAAAGCCCACAGCGGCTCGGCAATGAGCTCGTTCACGCGCATGCGCGGATTCAAAGAGGAGTACGGATCCTGAAAAATCATCTGCACATTACTGCGGAAGCGGCGAAGAGATTGCCCTTTTAATCGACCCAGATCAATCCGGCTGCTTTCGGTGTTATATATGATTTCGCCAGCGGTTGGTTCGATGAGGCGCATAATCATGCGTCCGGCTGTAGTTTTACCGCAGCCGCTCTCCCCCACGAGGCCCAGCGTTTCGCCGGCGTAAACATTAAACGTAACATCATCCACTGCCCGCACAACCTGTTCCTGCCGACTGAAAAAGCCGGTTTTAACGTGAAAGGTTTTTGTAAGACCCCGCACTTCAAGCAGTGGTTTTTCGGCGGCGCTTGATAAATTGGAAAGCGGTTTTTTTTCTTCGGAGTTAAGCAGGGCCTTCATGATGGCACCTCCGCAGATTCGCGGTTGTATCGAGTTTCGGCATCTGGAGGAAAACCGTTCCGGCCATCGGTGTAAAGATGGCATGCTGCCTGTCCGCCGTCATCAAAACTGACCATGGGTGGTGGGGCCCCGCGATCACATACGCCTTCGATCTTAAAAGGGCATCTTGGATGAAATGGACACCCCGGAAGGCGCATGTAAACGCTGGGCACACTGCCCGGTATTGCTGTCAGGCGCTGTGTATTTCCTGTTCCTAAACGAGGAACACTTTCCAACATCCCCCGTGTATACGGGTGGCGAGGCGACTGAAAAATTCCTTCGACGGAGTTCCGTTCTACAACGCGGCCAAGATACATCACGGCGACGTCGTCAGCCACCTGGGCTACCACGCCAAGATCGTGCGTTATAAGCATGACAGCCATATGAAGGCGTTTTTGAAGATCGCGCAACAGATTAAGAATCTGTCCCTGAATGGTGACGTCGAGCGCCGTGGTGGGTTCATCGGCTATGACCAGTTCAGGATTACAAACAAGGGCCATTGCGATCATGGCGCGTTGGCGCAAGCCGCCCGATAGCTGGTGAGGATAGGCATGCATTCGTGTTTCGGGAGAGGGAATGCTGACGAGTCCCAAAATCTCAATGACCCGTTCGCGCACCTGGGCGGCTGACAGTTTTTCGTGAAGACGGACGACCTCGGCGATCTGTTCGCCAATGGTATGGACCGGCGAGAATGAGGCCATTGGTTCCTGGAAAATCATGGAAATTCGCTTACCCCGCAAGGCACGCAGGGGCGGGCTGTTTGGCGGCAAGGCGGCAATATCCAGAGGAGCACCTCCGCCTTTTTCCGGATACAGCAAAATGCGGCCTCCGGTGATTTTGGCTCGCTGAGGAAGGAGGCCTAATACAGCTTTCGCGGTCATGCTTTTGCCGCAGCCGCTTTCTCCCACCACGGCCAGGACGCGTCCGGCGGCGACCGGAAGGGTGACATCATGCAGCGCAAAGACATCACCTTCACGCAGGTTAAACTTCACCTGCAGATTTTCGATACTTAAAAGATCAGCCATTTGGTCCCCTCCTTTATCCTTTTACTGGCGATAGGGATCGGCCGCGTCGCGCAGACCATCTCCGACAAAATTATAGGCCAACACAGCCACAATTACAAATACAGCCGGCGAGAGCAGCCACGGGTGAAGCGTGAGGGCAGTGATATCCTGGGCATCTTGTAGCAGCACGCCCCAGCTAATGGTGGGCGGCCGCAGGCCGAGGCGCAAGAAGCTCAGCGAAGTTTCGGCTAAAATCATTCCGGGAATCGCCAGGGTCACGTGGACGATCAGATGACTCGTGAATCCGGGGACGAGATGGCGGCGTATGATGGTCATTTCTTTTACGCCGGCAACGCGAGCAGATAGAACATAATCTTCTTCGCGCAAAGCTAGAAATTTTCCCCGGACAACTCGTGCAAGGCTTGTCCAGCCAATAAGAGCGATAATGACAGTCATGAAGAAATAAACCGTTAGATCGCTGACTGTTGCGGGTATTGCAGCCGATAAGGCGAGCCATAACGGAATGGTGGGGAACGACCTCAGCACCTCAATAATTCGTTGGATGAAGCCGTCAATCCAGCCGCCATAATAACCAGAGATTCCACCAATGATGACGCCCAAAATGAGGCTGAGAAACACACCTACCAACCCGATACTGAGAGAAATGCGGCTGCCATAAAATACGCGGCTGAGGAGATCACGCCCCATGCGGTCGGCGCCGAGAAGGAAGACCGGTTCGCCGGTGGTGGTGCCCAGTAGATGTAAATTTCCGCTCCACATGCCCCACATATCATACTCGTGACCACGGGTAAAAAGCGTCAGCGGTGTAGGACGACTGGTATCAAGGGTATAGCTGAGGCGAAGAGAATATGGATCTTTTTGCTGGATCAACGGATAGACAAACGGCCGGTGGAGCTGTCCCTCATGGATGAGCCGGACGCGCTGTGGCGGAGCGAAGCGGTGGTCCGCGTCTCGCACCCACGGGTTAGCTGGAGAAACAAATTCGCAAAAAACAGCGATAATATATAGAAGGGCCAAAAGCAGCAGGGACCACCAGGCAACTTTATGGTCCTTGAATTTTAGCCACATCAATCGCCGGGGAGTGAGACGCTGGAGTTCCGTTTCGCCGGGAACGGCAAGCTCCGGGACTTCCAGCGGAGAGGAAACGCTCATCGGCTTCCTCCTTCAAACCTGATGCGAGGATCCGCCCAGGCAAGCAACACATCGGAAATTAAGGTGCCTATCATGGTGAGGATGGCGAGCATCATTACCAGTGCCCCGGCGAGGTACATGTCCTGGGCCAGGAGAGATTCCAGAAGCAAGGGCCCGGTTGTGGGCAAACTTAAAACAACATCCACAATGACGGTTGCAGAGATAAGCTGAGGAAGCATCCAGCCAATCGTGCTGATAAGAGGGTTGATAGCGATGCGAGTAGGATATTTTATAATCAGTTTCCACTCAGACATCCCTTTGGCCCGGGCAGTGTCAACGTAAGGCATCTGCATTTGATCCAAGAGGTTTGCGCGGACTGTGCGGATCATCCCGCCCATAGCGCCAATGGACAAGACCAAGACCGGCAGCCATAGGTGTTTAAGCAGATTGAACACGCGACCGATGCTCCAGGGAGCATTAATATAGTGCTCATCAAAGAGACCACCAAGGTTTTGACCCCAATATCGGTTCGCGAAAAACAACATAATCAGCGCAAGTAAAAACGGTGGGGTAGCCATTCCTACCAGACCGAAAAACGTGGCGATATAATCGACGATTCCATACTGGCGCACGGCGGCATAGATGCCTATGGGGAGGGACACAATCCAGGCCACGAGCATGGCCAGCATGGCGATAAGGGTAGTATAACCGAGCCGGTCCCATATTAGATCACGGACGGGGGTATCCCGCAAAAAACTGTTCCCCAGATCACCCTGCAACATCCCCCAAATCCATTTACCGTATTGAACATAAATGGGCTTGTCGAGGCCGTACTGAGCACGAAGTTGCTCAATCTGATCAGCGCCGGTAGGTTCGCCGCTCATAGCCATATTTGCCATTTTCGTGGTGAGGTAATCTCCGGGCGGCAATTGAATGATGACAAACGTCACCATGGACACGAAGATCAGTGTGATAAGCATGACGCCGATCCGGCGCAAAGCAAAACCGATCACTTTGCATCCCCTGTCTCGTCATCGAGATAGAACTGCTCGACGTTAATATAGCCGGGTGATTTCAAGCGATAATCGTAGTTGATCACCTCGGGCACGTTACGCAGGCGGTTAGAAGCAATCGTAAGAACGGGCGGCTGACACAGGCCCACCACATAGCATTCCTCCGCCCACTGACGAATGATTTGCTGTCCATAATGGACGCGAACCTCGGGGTCTGGTGTGCTTCGCAGATTATAAAATAAGTCCAGCAGTCGCTGCATGTCTTCAGATGGTTTTTCGCCGCGCTTCCCATCGGTTTGGAAATAAGTCCCGTAAAGAGGAGCGAGGTAACTCATGTTTGAAATAGGAACCTTCCACACCCCGTCCACGTCCCAGTGGAGCGTTGCGTTGGCATAGCAGAAGAAATCGCTGTTACCGTTAGTGGCCTGCAGGAAACCCAAGGTCTGGTCGTCTAACTTGGGTGTAAACTTCAGCCCCACCTCGCGCCAATAATCGACGACAAGCTGCCAGAGATCGGCATTGGAGCCTTCCTCGCTGGGATAGACATTCATGATTTCGGCGAACAGTGTACCGTCTGGGAACGTTCGAAGGCCATCGGATTTGCGCCGTTTAAGACCAACTTCATCCAGAAGTCGGTTCGCCAGTTCAGGATCATACTCGATATTGGCAGACTCCACACCCGGAACGTAGAAAGGATCAGAGGGCATGGAAATGGCACTGCTCGTCGTTGCCAGTCCGGAAAATATCAGCTCGATCAGTTCTTCGCGATTAATAGCGTGAGACAAGGCTTTCCGAAATCGTCTATCCTTCAGATACGGCCGCAGTTTCTCGTTACGGCTGTGCTGATTAAGATAAATGCAGATCGGGTTGGTGCTGGGGGTAACAAGAGTGCGATAGCCAAGTTGACGTCCGCGCTCACGGAACAGGGTAAAGTTGCTGGCGTCAACATTTCGCATCTGGAAATCGACTTCTCCTGACGCCACTTTGAGGTTCAGAACCGTGCGGTCATAGGTCATGTCGATGGTCATGCGATCGATATATGGAAGCTGATTTCCCTCGGGATCCACTTTATAGTAATATGGGTTGCGGACAGCAGTACATCGGGTGGCCGGTGGCGGGATCTCAATTTTCCAGGCCGCCGCCGTGGGGAGATCGGGATTGCGATGGAGGTCGAGTCTCTGGAGGAAAAAATCTGACCAGGTGACGAACCCCGCCTCCCGCACCATACGCCGCATTTCTTCTTCCGGCACCAAGGCCTCATGAAACTGCTCGAGGTAATGCTTTGGCCCGAAAAACCCATGCTGAAGGCCAGAGGCAGCCAGACCGCGCAGGAAGCTGCCGTAAGGAGTTTTAAAGCGATAGATCACCGTATACGGGTCTGGCGTTTCACATTCGGGCAACTCGTTATCCATGCGCAGCCACTGGAGGAAAAAGTGGGAGAAACCTGGATAGTCCAACACATAATCAAAAGTAAACTTAAAGTCGGCAGAAGTCAGCGGGTGACCGTCAGACCATTTCATGCCCTTTCGCAAATGAAAGATAAAGGTGCGGCCCCCATCAAGCATTTCCCATCGCTCGGCGATGCCCGGCTCGATAGTGGTGCCATCACGCCCCCAGCGAACCAGCGGCTCATAACCCATGCGGTAATTAAACTGTATGTCGTTTACGTTAGAGGCCTGGCGTCGCAAGGTGCCGCCATACTTGCCAATCTGTTCCACCGGTGTAACGATAGCGGGGTTTTCCGGTAGACGCTCTTCCACAGGAGGAAGTTTGCCCTCTGCCACAAGTTCTGCCAGCATGGGGGCTTCATTAAAACTGCGCGGCAGAGTCTGAGTCGTTTCCGGAATCGGCTCAGCCAGGCCTTGTGAGGCAAGGAGTCCGATCCCCACTCCAAAAACAAACACCAGCCTGCCCAGTGTGCGGATTCTTGCTTTCATGGAGATAAAAGTTTGCGCTATCGAGGCCGATGATCAACCAAAACCCGCAGTGTAAGAGGAATTATTTTTCGATTAATTAAACTTGTGTATTTTCATCCAGCTGTTACGAAGGATGCCGAAGATCAAATTCCAGCGAACAGCTTTTCCTCGATCTCGTCGTAATAAGCACTGACCTGTTCCGCATAGTTCGGGTTGGACACCACCACTTTAAAATGATCTGCGGCCTCCATATACTGGCCGCGCTGCATGGCCAGTTCACCCAGGGTGAAGTTTGCCAATGGGTCCAGCTTGTCGCGTTCGATAGCAGTATTCAGTGCTTCTTCCGCCGCTTCCAGGTTCCCCAGCTTGAAATAGACATGGCCAAGACGGTTACTGAAATCAGCGGGCGGACGGGGATTTCCCTGTTCATCATTGCCCATATTTGCGCGGTGTTGCTGGGCAAGCAGATAATACTTCAACGCGTTTTCATAATCTTCCAGACGCGAATAGGAATACCCAAGCTCCGAAAGAAATGTTGGGTTATTAACGCGACGTTCGTCTTCCGCTTCTTTAGCGATATCGATCAATTTGTTCAGGTGTTTAATAGCACCTTTAAAATCCCCGGTCTGTTGCGCGCGAATTGAGCGATAGCGCGCCATATCGACGGTCCAGTTATCATGAAGAAGCCACGCCGTCACCGCCAGTACTACAGCGAAGATACTTACAATCAGCCAGACCGGGATGATGTCTCGCTCCACAGGCTCTTTACGGCCCTGTCTTGGCGAGGTGGCCTGGCTGTCTTTCTTTTGTGGGGATGGCTCCTGCTTTGGTGCGCTCATCTCAACTCCTGTATGAGGGAAACGTGATCGCCTGCTCAGGCATGGGAATTTATTAGGGTCATGCGGATTTTAATCAGCAAAGCTCAAAGTGAAAGATCAATGCCTTTGCTGAAGTTAAACGTCCAATGAAAGTCCTGGCTACCCTGCCGACATACAATGAAGCGGAAAATATCCTGCCTCTAATTGAAGAACTGCTGGCGCTGGATGAGCGAATGCAGGTTCTCGTGGTGGACGACAACTCGCCGGACGGGACCTGGCGAGTGGTGCAGGAGTTAGCGGTGCATAACAGTCGAATTCATCTGATTCACCGCACTACCGAGCGTGGCCGGGGCACGGCGGGCATTGCGGCGTTTTTATTTGCGCGGGATAACGACTATGACATTGCTGTGGAAATGGATGCCGATTACAGCCATCATCCCAAGTTTATCCCGGCGCTAATGGAACCATTGCTGAATGATCAAGCTGACGTGGTAATCGGAAGCCGATTGGTAGCGGGAGGGGGTGAGACCGGACGCCACGGTATTAGACGAATGATCACTCTGGGGGCCAATCTATATATCCGCATGATGCTGCGCCTGCCGGTGAAGGACTGCACTACGGGCTTCAGAACATTTAACCGCAAGGCGCTGGAACAAATCCCCTGGGAACATTTGAACGCACAGGGTCCGGAGATTGTGCAGGAAGTACTGATCGCTGCGCGCCAGAAAGGGCTGCGAATGACGGAGAGACCGATTTTATTTGAAGAGCGTCGCGCCGGCGAGAGCACTTTTAACTGGCGAATCGCTGTGCGAAGCCTGCAATATGTGTGGCAAAACCGCGGGCGCTAAACAGACCCGCGGCCTGCCATGTTTATAAACCGATCAGCAATTGCTCGGGCGAAGCAATGCGATCCTTCACATGATTCAAGAAGAGCACAGCTTCTTTACCATCGATCAGACGGTGATCATAGCTGAGAGCCAAGTACATCATCGGTCGGACCTCAACCTTACCATCAATGACGACGGCACGCTGATCAATGGAATGCATTCCCAGAATCGCCACCTGCGGTGGATTGATAAGAGGCGTAGACATCATGCTGCCAAAAACGCCGCCATTGGTGATGGTGAAAGTTCCACCCTTCAAATCTTCCAGGGGTATACGGCCGGTTTTGGCCTTCTGTGCCATAGAGATTAGCGCGGCTTCGATTTCTGAGTGGCTAAGGGTGTGAGCATTCCGAATGACGGGCACAGCCAGGCCCCGTTCAGTGCTGACCGCAACAGCCATATTGACGTAATGATGATAAATAATGTCGTTTCCATCAATGGAGGCATTGACCAGCGGAAAGCGCATGAGGGCGTCGGTACAGGCCTGGATGAAAAAGCTCATAAATCCAAGTTTGACACCGTGGCGTTTGATAAACGCTTCGCCATACTTCTTGCGGATTTTCATGATAGCCGACATATCCACCTCATTAAAGGTGGTCAGCATGGCCGTTTCCTGCTTTGCCTTCAGGAGGTGTGACGCGATGGTGCGACGCATACGCGTCATAGGTTCGCGCGTTGTGGCCTGCTCGCCATCGCTGGTTGAAGCAAACGCAGTGGCCGGAGGTTCAACCGCCTGGGATTTTGCCTTATCAGCAGCGGGAGCTGATGCGACGCTCTGGCCCGATGTGGGACTTACAGGAGGACGATGTTCTTGAGCGGCAGCGCGGGCCTCGGCGGCAGGAACCTGGTCGGGCGGCTGAAGCGTTCCCGGCTTAGGCGTGGGAGCTGCCACATGGAGAGGTTTTTCCTGTTCCGCTGCGGGTTCTTTGTCCACCGCCTCAATCCGTCCAATGACCTGACCAATAGTTACATCTTCCCCGGCTTTCGACAAGATGCGCAGGATTCCCGTATGTTCGGCCTGCAGATCCGCAGACGCCTTTTCGGTATCAATAACGACGATATCCTGGCCACGCACGACGTAGTCGCCGTCAGCCTTGGCCCATTCAGCGATGGTCCCTTCACTGACAGATTCACCGGCGGCAGGAACAACAATATCAAATACTTCACCCGTTGGAGATGGAGTATCGTCCGAGGCTGTACCATTGGTCGATGCCGCGGCCTTATTGTCGATAGGGGCAGAAGCGGGTTTGCTTTCGGCTGCGGGCTGATCGGCAGCTCCTTCTTCAATGTAACCGATTACCTGTCCTATCTGGACGTCTGTGCCTTCTTGCACGGTGATACGCAGAACGCCGGAGACATCTGCCGGCAGATCCTGGCTGGCTTTCTCAGTATCAATAACAACGATGTTTTCACCTTTGGTGACGCTGTCGCCGTCGCCTTTAAGCCACTGGGCTAATGTGCCTTCGCTGACGGACTCGCCGACCGATGGGATTTTGATTTCATGTGCCATAGTTTATCACCGAGGGTAAACACGGTAACGCCGTCAACAAGTTCCGCACTGAGTGGCTCCTCTTGTAGTGCAAAGCGTACAATTGCAGCTTGCTGTTTATCATGAGCGCGTTTGCTGCCGACCGCTGGAGAAGCAGAGCGAGCACGCCCCACATACCACAGAGTGGCTGTTGGCAGCAGGGACTCGAGATGTTGCAACACAAATCCCCAGGCACCATAGTTGACGGGTTCTTCGCTAACCCAAGCCCATTCCTTTACGTTTTCGTATTTTTCTACCAGTTCGTTCCACTTATCGGGATGGAACGGATAAAGCTGTTCGATTCTTACAACAGCAACATCGTCGCCAATGGCACCCTCTGTCGCCTGCTGCATCAAATCATAATAGACTTTTCCACTGCACACCAACACTCGCCGGACTCTGGGCAACGGGCGCGGATCGTCAATAATTTCTTCAAACTGTCCAGTGGCCAACTCTTCCACGGTACTGGTTACCCCTGGCCGCCGCAACAAACTTTTCGGAGTCATGATGATCAGTGGCCGCCGGAAATTCCGCTTCACTTGACGCCGCAGGACATGGAAATACTGGGCGGGCGTGGTCGCATTAACCACTTCCATATTTTGCTCAGCGCAAAGCGTCAAATAACGGCTCAGCCAAGCGTTTGAATGCTCCGGTCCTTGTCCCTCGTAACCATGAGGCAACAGAAGAACGAGTCCGCTCATACGGTTCCATTTACTGTGACCGGCTGCAATAAACTGATCGATAATCACTTGGGCGCCATTGGCAAAATCGCCAAATTGAGCTTCCCACATAATTAGTTTGCTGGGATCACCAAGGGAGTATCCATACTCAAATGCCAGCACACTAAGTTCGGCGAGACTTGAGTCATAAACCTTAAATTCAACGGTATCATGGTCCAGCGCCGTAAGCGGCACATATTTTTCGCCCGTCACCTGGTCGTAAAGAGCTGCATGACGCTGACTGAAAGTGCCGCGGCCACTGTCTTCTCCGCTCAAGCGCACACCGGCATCTTCCAACAGCAACGTGCCAAAAGCCAACAGTTCAGCCTCGGCCCAGCGAAGGGCCCCATTACCAAGCGTCGCCTGGCGGATACGCTCCATCTGCTCACGAGGCACCCGGTGTATCTTCATCCCATCTGGGATGGTGGTAAGGACTTCGCCCACCCTGCGTAAATCGCCTAGCGAGGCGGCCGTTGAGACAGGATCAAAACTGTATTCGCTCTGAAGCTCACGCCATCTGCCGCCGCGTAGCGCGTCATCCTGATAACCGCGCTGAGCCTCCGCTGCTTTAATCTTTGCAGCATCCAGGCGTTTCTCGAATTCATCCGCCATGGCCGCGGTTTCTGCCGAAAGATCCTCGCCCCGGCGGACCAGCGCCTCCGCATAAAGATCATCAACGCTCGGATGCTTGCGAATGCGATGATACAGCAATGGCTGGGTAAAGGACGGTTCGTCACCTTCGTTGTGGCCGTGGCGGCGATAACACCACATGTCGATAACCACGTCTTTGCCAAACGTCTGGCGGTATTCCATGGCGATATCCATACAATGCAAGACATGCTCCGGCTGGTCGCCGTTTACATGGAAGATCGGGACAGCCATCATTTTCGCCACGTCGGTGCAATAAAGACCGCTCAGGTAATCAATGGCTGTGGTGGTAAACCCAACCTGGTTATTAATGACAAAGTGAACCGTGCCGCCTGTGCGATAGCCACGAAGTTGCGACAGATTAAACGTCTCAGCCACAATGCCTTGCCCTGCAAATGCAGCATCACCATGAATGATAAAAGGCAACACCTGGCGACGTTCGCGATCCTGCCGCATGGCTTGTTTTGATCGGACTTTGCCGTTCACCACAGGGCCCACCATTTCCAGATGGCTGGGGTTCGGAGTCAGGGAGACGTGGATGTCCTGCCCATTAATGGTCAGATCATTGGAGAAACCTTTGTGATACTTAACGTCTCCGTCGCCGTGGATGGTGTCGATTTGGAAGTTGTCTTCAAACTCCGAGAAGATGTCGTCATAGCTTTTCTCAAGGATGTTAGCCAACACGTTCAAGCGACCCCGATGGGCCATGCCGACAATAACTTCCTTCACGCCATGCTCAACCGAAACCTCCAGCATGCGATCCAAAGCCGGAATCAGAGTCTCCGCCCCCTCCAGAGAAAAGCGCTTCTGCCCCCGGTAGGTGGTGTGCAGATACTGCTCGAACATTTCGGCTTTACGCAGCTTCCACAAAATTCGCATGTGCATGTCGGGGTTATAACTGGGCTGATTGCGGGTGCCCTCCATGCGTTCCTGAAGCCACCGGCGCTCGGCGGTGTTCTGAATATGCATATATTCCACACCGATATAACCGCAATAGGTAGCCTTCAGGTGGGCAATAATATCGCGCAACGGGGCACTGGATAGCCCTGGAATATCATCAGCGTCAAAGATAGTATCCAGGTCGTCTTCAGAAAGACCGAATGCCTCCAGCTCCAGCTCAGGCGTCTCGGCAGGGTTATCGCCAAGAGGGTTGATCTGGGCGTAGCGATGTCCGATATCGCGGTAATGATAAACAAGGGCGTCAACCGCAGCTTGCTTTTTACCGGAAATTCCACAGCTGCTGCTTTGCGCAAACTCAAAGCCTTCAAAAAAACTGGCCAGATCAGCGGGCACGCTTCCCGGATCTTTTTTCCAGGCCTGGTAGCTGTTCTCCAGGTATTCTGAGTTTGATGCCAAGGCCAAGTCAGTCGTCATTGATTATTAACCATTCACTGCCATCTGGGAAGCCAGGTATTCACTGCGGTTGCCAGAGCACGGCACAAAACATTCGCCTGCACGGATGCTCTATGCATTGCAAGTGGCTTTTCGCCATTTTGTGGGCTGTCAAGATACATAGGCTGCACGTGACACGCTTTCCAAATAGGAAATTCGGGAAATTTTGCCGTGGCGCCACCATAACCGGTTGCGCATACACAGCTCCTATCTATGCCTCTTCTGGGCAACAAATTTTGTGCCGATGCCTTGAAAGGCATAAATGTCTTAAATATGAACATTTACTCCCCGAAAACCGATTAAACTGGCAGATTGCTGAAAAGTAATACCTCCGAAACAAATAAGTGTTTCCCAGAGTTATACTAAAAGAAAAATAATTCCCAAGAGGGTCGATTTCATGGCTGAACTGGCGTTGTCTGGGGGCACACCCGTGCGCTCCAAAGAAATGATCAATTGGCCTGTCCATGGACAGGCAGAGCTGGGTCGGGTAACTCAGGTAGTCGAAAGTGGTGACTGGTGGTGGGGTGAAAACGTCCGGGAGTTTGAGCGCCGCTTTGCAGAGTACCACGGAGCCAAACATGGAATCACCTGCAATAACGGAACCATCGGGCTGATCCTTGCCATGCGCGCCGTTGGCATTACTGCGGGCGACGAAGTTATCGTTCCGGACTACACTTTCATTGCTTCGGCCACCGCAATCACAGCTTTGAACGCCATTCCGATTTTTGCGGATGTGGAACTAGACACGGCAAATATCGATCTGGACTTGGCAGAAAAGCTGGTCACTGACCGCACCCGGGCTATCATGGTGGTTCACTTTGCGGGTCTGCCGGTCGACATGGACAAAGCCCGTGCTTTTGCAGAGCGTCATAATCTCAAGCTGATCGAAGACGCTTGCCATTCATGGGGCACCCAGTGGCGCGGCAAAGGCACCGGTGCTCTGGGCGACGTCGGAAGCTTTAGCTTCCAGATGAGCAAAAATATTACCGCCGCTGAGGGCGGCATCGTTTTAACCGATGACGATGAAATCGCACAGACTGTCCGGTCTTATACCCATGTTGGCCGGTCGGAAACCGGCCCTTGGTATGAACATCACCTGTTAGCTGGCAACAACCGGATGACAGAAATACAGGCGGCGCTGCTGCTGGCTCAACTTGATCGTCTGCCTGAACAGGTGGCCAAGCGCGAGCGCAATGCGCAGATTCTGCTGGATGAACTAGCCGATGTGCCCGGTCTCGTCTTTCCGGAAACCCCCGAAGCTGTTACCCGCCGGTCATGGCACATGGTGCTGTTTCGCTACCTGGCGGCCGACTTTGGCGGCCTTAGCCGCAGTAAATTTCTGGAAGCCTTGGAAGCGGAAGGGGTTCCTTGCAATCCAGGATACCTGTTGCCAGTCCATAAGCAGCCATGTTTCCAGAACCTAAATGATGAACCCCGACCGGAAGATAAAGCGCTGTCCGACCTCCTCAATGAGCGTGGAATCCAATATAAGGACGTTTCGTGTCCTAATGCAGAACGACTCTGTTCTGAGGAATGCGTTTGGCTCCCTCATCGCCTTCTTCTGGAAGAAGAACAGGACATGCGCGAGATCGCGACAGCTATCAAAAAGATCCATGCTCATCAGGGCGAACTCGCTGATGCGGATGCGTCGGTGGCTGCGAAATAATTTACGCGTAACAAACCTTAATTTTCCCGTGCGAGGGGGGCGATGATAATGTTTTCGTCCCCCCCGCATATTCTTTCATGGGGTCGCCTTCTGACCTGGTGTGTGGGGGCCGGTTTTATCACATTGTTGATTGCCTGCTTCGCTCCCCTGGCGGGTGAACCGTTGGATTTGCTGGTCGCTCTTCGAGATTTTTCGGCCAAAGGCAATCATAGTACCATGGACGGTCTGATTTTCTGGCAGACCCGCCTGCCGCGTGTCATGGCCGGGCTGGTTGCCGGGGCCGGACTGGCCTGTTCGGGTCTAGCTTATCAAGCTGTACTGCGCAACCCTCTTGCTGATCCGTATATCCTGGGCGTTTCGTCCGGCGCTGCCATCGGGCGCGCCGCGGTCGTTTTGTTATTGCCTGCCGCAACAATTGGGACTGCTTTAATCGCCCCCCTCATGTGTTTCGCAGGAGCAATCATTCCGATACTGCTACTCATGAGCCTGGCGCGTAGCCGGCGCGGATTTTCACCGGTAACGCTCTTGTTGGCCGGGGCGATTATGAACCTTGTGCTTAGCGCCGCTATGATGCTCGTACAGGTATTTGCCAGCCCGGACAATGCCCGCCAGATCACCTACTGGTGGCTGGGGGGCCTGGAGGTTACCGGTTATATGGGCACAGCCGTCGTCGCCCTGATAATCGCTGCAGGAATTACCATTCTCATAATTCGGGCGCAAGGCATGAACCTGCTTAGCATAGATGCCCTAACCGCTAGTCACTTAGGACTGAATGTAAACCGAGAGATATTTTGGGTGCTTGGGGCCGGAACCATTATGGCAGCATCAGCCGTCGCCTTGTGCGGTCCGATCGGTTTTGCGGGTCTGCTTGTTCCCCATATCCTTCGCTTGCTTGCCGGACCAGATAACCGCCTGTTAGTACCGCTGGCAGCTTTTTCGGGAGCTGGGTTTCTGGTTCTTTGCGACGTAACAGGCCGCCGTGCCCTTTCCTGGTTGCAAGCTGCAGGCCTGTCGGTTCAATCCACCGCCGAAATCCCCGCAGGAGTAATCACAGCTCTGATTGGAGGTCCGCTCTTTTTATGGCTTCTCGCGCGTCGGTCAGACAGCTTCGCCGCATAAACCGGAAACAATTAACGCGACTGCATCCAGAGACACCCTGGACCACAGCCGCGCACGACCTCTTGCTTTGCAAACGACTCTTTTGATTTAGTATGGGCCGCCGCTGACCACATTGCGATCCCAGTTACCGTTCATATAGCTGCCACCGAAACGATAGATGTCACCACCACTGACAGTCCCATTACTGGGATCATAATCCACATAGTAATCCGGCTGACCTTCTTTGCGGTCGCTGGAACCGACAGGTTTAAACGGAAAACACTTATATCCCATGCGGCACCGGACAATATCCGGACCCGGGCTTAAGACCACATAAGCCATCACAGGGCCATGAGCCCTCATGGTGGCGTTCGAATCCTGATGATCCGGCGGACTTGTGTTTCCCGATCCGTACTGACCATAGCTCCACGTTCCGCTGCCGATACGATATCCATCAGCGGCTCCCCCGGTAATGTCCTTTGCCCCCGGGGGTGTGAACGGGTCTTTTAAAAGAGCGTTGAGGTAGGCAATGGGCGTGGTGAGCTGTAACGCGCCATTAGCCTTGTGCCAATCCGGAGCGGAGTACTCACGATCCATATCGGAATCATTATCCCGTGGTAGTTGCCCGTAATCGATCACATACGATTCAATAGCCGTCGCCATCGTACGCATATCGTTTTGAACTCGGGCCACCTTGGCACAGGTATGTGCTTCCATAAAATTTGGTACAGCAATTGCCGCAAGAATTGCGATAATTGCAACAACGATTAGCAATTCAATGAGGGTGAAACCGTACTGCTTCATCAGACTTCTCCTGCGTAGCTTAATTTTGACTCCGCAGTGAAGAAGCACGACTACCTAATCCGCGTCACGTGACATAACAATGGCGTTTTCGTGGCAAAAGATGACGTTTTTTCAAACTCACCCCGCGGATGCTTTCTCCTTGAGTCACCCGCCTTCCCTGGCTCAGTTGTCTGGTATATGAAATCCATTGGACGCATCACGGAAAAATCCACGCGGCGGGAAGTGGTGGCTTGGGCTACTTATGACTGGGCAAATTCCGCCTTTGCAACGACGGTTATTGCTGGATTTTTCCCGATCTTTTATAACGATTTCTGGCGACAGGGGGTCTCTCCTGCTCAAAGCACTTATGAGCTTGGTCTTTTTAACAGTATCGCCGGACTGGTTATTGCCCTGTCAGCTCCCCTCCTTGGGGCCATCGCGGATCGTTCGGGTAAAAGGAAACGCTTTTTGCTGGCGCTTGGCTGGATGGGTGCGGCGGCTACGGCTGCCATGTTTTTCATCCAGGCAAACGAATGGCAACTGGCTGGCACCCTGTTTATCTTCGGGATCATCGGCTTCCTCGGCGGAAACATTTTTTACGACTCTATGATTGTCGATTTGGCTCGGGGCCGCAGCAGCGACAAAATCTCCGCTTTGGGATACGGCCTTGGTTATCTGGGCGGTGGTTTGTTGTTTTTGGTTAATGTCGCCATGGTGCTCCGGCCTGAATGGTTTGGCATTCCCGGTCAGGAAAGGGCCGTTCAGATATCCTTTCTCACCGTCGGCATCTGGTGGTTTCTTTTCAGTCTGCCCCTGGCAATCTTTGTGAAAGATACTCCCGGCGAGGCCATTCCCTTAGGGCGTGCCGTTAAGGAAGGCTTTCAGCAGCTAAAACAAACTTTCAAAGAAATCCGCCGGTATAAGCCTGTTGTGGTTTTCTTGCTGGCTTACTGGCTGTATATTGATGCGGTGGACACCATCATTGCCATGGCCACTAAGGTTGGCAAGGACCTGGATTTTTCCACCGACCACCTGATAACAGCTCTGCTTCTGGTCCAGTTTGTGGCTTTTCCCGCAGCCATCGGCTTTGGGTTTCTTGGACAGAAGCTTGGAACCCGGCGCGCCATTTACCTTGGTCTGGCCGTTTATGTTGGCGTCTGCGTGTGGGCCTGGCAGATGACAGCCGTTTGGGAGTTCTTCGCCCTGGCCATTGCCATTGCCCTGGTTCAGGGAGGCGTCCAAAGTCTAAGCAGGTCATATTATTCCCGCCTGATTCCCGAAGAGAAGGCTGTTGAGTTTTTCGGCTTTTATAACATGCTCGGGAAATTTGCCGCACTGCTGGGGCCGTTCCTGGTGGGCTATGTCGGGTTGATGACGGGTAAGACGCAGGACGGCATTCTTGTTCTCATTTTCATGCTGGTGGGCGGTGGTCTGCTTCTCTGGCGGGTTAATGAAAACCAGGCTGTTAATACAGTTAAAGCTTGAGTCGTAGAGAAAAAGCTGTCTATTATCGCACTTTTTAAATTTTATCTTTGACTCTGCCGGCCGGGTTGGGCCACGACTTCTTTTTACCATCGGCAAACGAATTGCTGATGAGATGATCCAAATGGTCATTTTTACCAAAGTCGCTGACCACTCAACCTGTCCATGTGTTCTCGTCCGGCGGTGACTTTAAGCCTCTAACAGGTCGCGTGGGCCATTCAGTCTGGTCTGATCATCGAGGTTGATGTAGGTTGTAAACGGTCGCGCGGTTCGCATTGATCCGACGGCCGCGAGCTGTACCCGGTTGTCCTGTTGTGCCGCGTTTTCCTTCGACCTGGAACTGCCTGTCTGGATTTCCCTGACTGGCCGAGTTGGAAAACAAAACAGCGTAACGCGCAAAGCTGAGCGTCGCAGTTGTTTTAAGTCGGTCACCGCTTCGCGCGAACATTACCGTTCAGGTGCTATCCCTAATGCAATGTGCTCGTTCGGGAGCTTTTGACGCCTTTTGTCATTGCTTCCATTTAGATCAGTCTAGCGACCTCAGACGTTTCTCACATGCGTCGCCCTTCTCTTTTCCTCTGGTTGTCCGGACTGGCATCTCCGGACGCGAGGATGATCACCTCCCTTAATGGCGGCGGCTCCGGCCCTGCTATAACAAACGATGGAAGGAGGAGTTTACCCGCAGAACCTTTCTAACGGTCCGCCGGCTCAGTGCGGCCGAAAACGGTGATCTTCCGGCAGTTTCATAATGCCCGGTCGCCGCGCGCCAGATCCATGGTCGTCTTCCGGCGATCCCCCGGGATCAGGCGAAACCTGTGAGAAATCCACAGATTTGAAAGGGGTTCATTTAGTGATGAATCGGTACTCAATTGCGGTCCTGGGCGCAATCTGCGCTCTATCAGTAGCACCAGCCTTTGCGGCTACGCCAGACCTGCCCACCTGCGACTCCTGGCGCCCTGCTCATTCGAGCAACTACACGGTATCAAGTCGGCCATCCAGCTATCCGATCCGCTATGTCGTCATCCATAAGGTTCAGGGGTCAGCGGCGAGCGCTGCCAGCTGGTTTGAAAACCCAGCGGCCAACGTGTCGGCTCACTTTACCTATAATAACACGTCCGGCTATTGTTACCAGTCTGTCCGGGAAAAAGATCTCGGCTGGCACGCCGGCAACTGGACTTATAACACCCAGTCTGTTGGTATCGAACATGGCGGCTATGTTCACCTGAATGATACGGCAGATATCTGCTATCGCGAAAGCGCCATTGAAACCCGTAGCACCATCATCTATTATGATGTGCTTTGGAATCGTACACGTATTGTTGGTCATAACCAGGTTCCTGGAGCCTCTCATACAGACCCCGGAGTCCATTGGAACTGGAACCTGTATATGAGTTACTGTAACCCGAATCAGACTAACCCCAAATCTTACATCAACGATTCGCCGGCGACATCTTCTAACTGGGTGACGGCTACGTCTGCTACGGACAAGTATGGTGCGAACTACAAATGGCGAGCGACGGCTGCCATTAGTGATGCGGCATCGTGGACGATTAACGTCCCGACCTCGGGCAACTATGATATTTCCGCCTGGTGGCCTGCCGGATCGAACCGCTCCCCGGCTGCTCCCTACATCTTGCCTAATGGTGACGTGGTTACCCGGAACCAGCAGGCCAACGGTGGTGGCTGGAACTTGCTGGGCACGCGGAGCCTGGGTGCTGGCAACCGCACGACTCAGCTATCGGTCTGGGCCGCGACGGGTTATGTTGTAGTGGCAGACGCTGTCCGCTACTACGGACCTAAATAACCTCTTCTGGCGGACATCGCGATCCGCTGGTGAACCATTCGGCCGGAGACGGGTTTCTTCCCGTCTTCGGCTTTTTTTGTGTACAGGCATCCCTGTTGCGTTTTAAAAACGATTGCCACACGGGCTGTGGCGATATATGTTTATATGGTTAGCCTTTAAGTTAGGCGATGGTTTATATCCATTATTTCTATTTTTCTGGAGTTCAGCAAAATGGCTGGTTCATCGCGAAAGCGAATACTGATCGTGGAGGACGAGGCTGATGTGGTCGAACTCATCAAAGTCGTCCTGAGTACCAGGGGATACGAAGTGATCCCCACATATAACGGAGAAGATGGGCTCGAAGCGGCTACTACGGAACGGCCTGACCTGATTATCACTGATTTGAAGATGCCGGGCATGAGCGGCATGGAGTTTATAAAACGTGTGCGGGCGAACCCTGAGATCGCTGAAACGCCTATCCTGGTTGTTTCGTCTCTTGGCTCGCAGGTTAACAAACCTGATGAGTTTTGGACTGTTGGTCTTGGAGCGGACGATTTCCTGTCGAAACCGTTTGATCCACTGGGCTTGCTGGGGCGTGTGGAGTACCTGCTTCGCAAAGACAGTTATGTCTCGGAGCGACGTGGCGCCGGCGGCGGTTCTACTATGGACGCTTCCAGTAAGAGCCTTGAGGTTTTGAACTCTGATGACCCGGCTGATGTTGTTAGGGCGTTTATCCTGGCCTGGAATGAACAGGACTTCCTTCTGGAGTACGAGTGCCTTGGGGAAGAGATGCTGCATGGCCTGGGCAAGAATCAGTATATCGAACGGCGTATGCAGAGCTATGCTGACGACCGGGGTGTGACGCGTCACCAGGTGGTGGATGCGGAGACGCTTAAACGTGGCGAGATCACGGCAACTGTTGCCTGTCTGAGGGACGACACTACGCCGGAAGGTCAAAGCCGCAAAGATGAACGATACACCCTGAAAAAGACCCAGGGGGGCTGGAAAATCATTAACGTCCGCTCTCGCTCCCTGGCGCTGTCCTGATTTAAGTGAAAAGGATCCAGCGCACGCAACAGTAGCACTTATATCGTAAACCGTTATCCATATCTAATATCGCCCTCATGGGGCAACGACCCGCCGGCCAGCCAAAAGTTGCGCCGGCGGGTTTGTTTTTGTCAGCCCCGGAGGGAGCAGGACTTGCTGGATGTTGAATCCAGAGTCGGCGGGGTTTAGTGGGTTCGTCCGCTTAGAAGTTTTGTTATCTGGTGTTCTGTGTCGGGGTTGCCTATGAGGATAACGGTATCGCCAGGGGCTATGATGGTGTTGGGGGGTGGGTTGAGGGTGGTTTTTTTTCTGTGGGTGATAGCGATGATGTTTGCGCCGGTTTGCTGGCGGATTTGGGTTTGGAGGACTGTGCGGGGGTGGGCGTGGGGGGGGATGGGGATGCGCATTACTCCGAGGCCTTCGGCGAACATTACGAGTTCTTCTCCG